>CAIXZV010000607.1 GCA_903924005.1 uncultured Chloroflexota bacterium
CCCCTCCCCGTCTACCACCCGTCACCATCGGCGGCGCCAACCGCCACGCCGTCGCCCACCCCCGTGGCAACCCCTGTCGGCTCCGTGGGCGGAACAACGGGCGGCAGCACGGGCACGCCCGCCTCGAGTCAGCAACCGCCGGTCGCGATCCTGCTGGCCGTGCTGGCCGTCGGGCTTGTCGGCGTGCTGCTGGTCCTGCGCCTCATGGGCGGCAAGGCGGGCGGCAACAAGACGCCCCCGCCGCCGATTGGCCCTGGCGGGTCCAAGCCGTTGGGCCAGCCCGGTGGGCCGGGGGGCCAACCGCTGGGCGGCCCGATTCCCGTGCCCAGCTACCCGCTCACTTCGATCCCTATACCGCTGCCGCTCATCCCGCGCCGTGAACCATCGCGCAACGGGTGCGACTTCTCGGTGCCCGCCTGGACCAATGACGGCGAGGCGTTCGTCTTCCAGAACGGCGACACCATCCCGGGCCGCGACGTCCGGATCCGGCGCCAGTCACTGGTCCCGCTTGGCGGCGACTACTGGCACATCCCGTATCGGCGCGGCAACCGGGACCCGCAGTGGATCGGCACCCCGTTTGGCGACCAGCGCGATGCCGCCACGGGCGTGATGACCTCGCGCGAGTTTGAGATCACGTTCAACTACCTCTCGTTCCTCGTCGCCGGCGGGCAGGACGACCAGCGACTCCGGATCGAATTGCTGGTGAGACCACAGAGCCTCGTCGCCCACACGCCGGGCATCGGCGCCGTCGCGGGTGTCGCCGGCGCTGCCGCTGGCGCGGTCACGGGTGGCCCCGAGTACCGCACGGTGACCTTTGAGACCGGGCGCGATGACGACCGCTTCCGCCAGGTGCTCTGGGACGTCCGCGACTTGGCGGGCCAAGTCGGCGCCGTGCGGCTGATTGACGGTTCGCCCGATGGCCACCTCGATATCGCCGACCTCGAATGCTCCATGGAGCGCCCCCAGAAGTTTGTGCAGCCCATCTGGGGTTGGGCGGATATCCACGCCCACCCGATGGCCAACATCGGCTTCGGCGGCCAGTTGATCTACGGCAGTGCCGGGGGCTCGGTCTCGGACCTGGGCCACTGCGAGGCGCAGCACGGCATCGGCGGCTCGTTCTTCGGCACGAACTCGCTGATCACAGCGGGCGCCTTCCTAACGACGCTGTTCACGGCCGATCCGATAAGCGTCCTCACGCCGATGGCCAGCGCGCTGGGTGCTCCCGAGCAGGGGGCCGTCGCGGGTGGCATCGGGCACGTGACAGGCGGCTTTCCCGAGTTTGACGGCTGGCCCCGACACACCACCACCATCCACCAGACGATGCACTGGGAGTGGGTCCGGCGGGCGTTTGATGGCGGTCAGCGGCTGCTTGTGGCGCTCACGGTGAATGCCGAAGTGCTGGCCGACATGTTCCCGGGACCGCACCCAGGCGACGATGACGGCTCAACCCGGGAGCAGATCCGGCTCTGGACGGCAACGATCCCGCCCTGGGCCGAAGTTGCCCTGACGCCAGCCGACGCCCGCCGCATCATCGGCGAGGACAAACTCGCCATCGTGCTGGGCATCGAGGTGGATCGCGCCCTGGGCCTGTGGGGCAACTGGGACGACCTGAACCTCACGCCCGAGGCCGCCCGGCCGCTGATCCGCCAACGGATCGGCGTCCTGCGCGATCTTGGCATCCGGCAGCTCAACCCCATTCACCTCGCCGACAACGTCTTCGGCGGCTCCGCGGTCTACAAGGACGACTTCAACGCCACCGAGTTCAAGCTCCACCACGCCTTCCTGCAGGTTGAGGGTCAGCCGGCCCACGCGCCGGAGGACGAGATCGGCTTCCGACTCAACGACACCGTCGAGGACTGGATCGTCCAGCTGACGACCACCGGCGTCCTCAATACCGCGGGTGAAAGCCCAATCTTCCCTGATTACGGCACCGTGGATCCCGGGCACGGCCACCGCAACTGGGCTGGCCTCACACCGATTGGCGTGGTCGCCATAGAAGAGCTCCGCGCGGCGGGAATGATCATCGACATCGACCACATGTCGGAGCGCTCGACGCACAGCGCGCTATCGCAGCTGGTGCCGGCCGATTACCCCGTGGTCTCGGGCCACGCGACGTTCCGGGCCACGGCTCCGCGCCGCCGGTGGGGCGACGAGGGGCACCCCCGCAACGGCGGTGAGCCACCGCACACCTATGCGCCGTTTGAGCGGGCGGACCCTGAGTACTGGCCCCACGAGAGCGAGAAGACCGCAGCGGTGCTTGCCCAGATTGCCGCGCTGCGCGGCGTCATCGCGCCGATCACCGGCGGCTTGGCGGACCGCCTCACCGACCCAAGCGGCCAGATCGCCAATGACAGTTCCGGGACATCAAAGACGTGGGCGCAGGAGTTCCTCTACGCCCGTCGCGGCATGGGCAACCGGGGCATCGCCCTTGGCACGGACGCCGTGGCGCTGCTGGCCCAGCCGGGCGCTCGGTTTGGGCCGCAGGCCTCGTGGGGGCTCAAGGTTGAGCCCGACAGCGTGGCCGAGCGCCGCTGGCAGGCAGACCGCCAGAGCAACGGCGTGACCTACGCCGATCCCATCCGGGACTACCGCGCCCACCGGTTTGCAACCACCGATGTGTACGACCAGGAGGAGCGAGACATCTGGGAGGCCACGGCCATCGTCAAGGCAGGCCTCAACCCGTGGCTGCCCGACCAGCAGCCCGATGGCCCGGGCTTCTTCAACCGCACCGTCATGGTGCAGAACAAGATCAACAACATCGCCAAGGGCCTGCTGGCCACGTCGGAGGCGCAGTTGGAGAACCCGGTCCTGTTTGGCGGCGACACCTATGCCGAGCAGCGGGCGGCGTTCCTGGTGGCCCAGAACCCGCTGTCGGCGGACCCCACGGCCTACGAAATCCCGACGCTGCCCGGTTCGGAGCAGCAGCGGGTACGGGAGCTGTTCCCGCGGATCTGGCGCATCTGGCAGATGTGGGCGCGCATGGAGTCGCAGATGCCCGGTGTGCCCAACAACGAGCCGCTGACCCGGTCAGTCGCGGGGCGCCGTGACTTCGACATCAACATCGATGGCGTGGCGCACTACGGGATGTTTACGGACTTCCTCCAGGACCTTGCCAACATCGGGCTGGCAATCGACGATCGGTCGGTGCTGTTCCGCTCGGCGGAGGACTACATCGAGGTCTGGGAGCGCTGCGAGCACGTCCGGACGCATCCGGGTTCGCAAGTGGTTGGCCCTGCCGGGTTGGGCGGACTGCACCCGCCGCTGCCCTGACCGCCGGACGGGTAGCATCGGGGCAACCACATCCCGCTATAGAGGCCATCGGTGACTGACGGCACCCTGCCCGCGCTGCGCGTCCTCGCAACGGCCGACGATGTGTCGGCTGCGGCGGCGGCGCTGATCGCTGATGGGCTGGCGGCGGCCATCGCCGCACGCGGCATCGCGCACTGGTCCACCACGGGCGGGTCTGCGGCGGCCGGGATGTACCGCGCGCTGCTGGCGCCTGAGGTGCGGGGGCGCGTGGACTGGTCTCGCGTCCGCGTCTGGTGGGGCGACGACCGGTTTGTCCCCGCGGGCGATCCCCTCTCCAACGTGACGGCGTTCCAGGATGTGCTGCGCCCGGGCGGCGTGGCCGCGCTGCCGATCGATCCCACCCATGTCTACCCGGTCCCCGTTGGCGACATGCTGGCGCACGGGCTCGGCGCAGCCGAAGCAGCCACCGCCTACGCGGAGCGCATCCAGGAGTTGGGGCCGTGGTCCGCCGGCCAGGCTGGCGATGCGACGCCGGCGTTCGACGTCTTCGTGGTGGGTGTCGGCCCGGACGGGCACCTGCTATCGGTCTTCCCGGGATCCGCCGTGTGGGACGCAACCGCGCTGGTTACCTCAGTCCCGGCGCCGACGCACATCGAGCCCCA
>CAIXZV010000608.1 GCA_903924005.1 uncultured Chloroflexota bacterium
CGCAACACCAGCATCGTGCCCGCATCGCGGATCTCCACGGGCAGATCGGTGAGCAGCAGCCGGACGCGGTCCTCGCCCGACGCGTCTGCCTCACGCAGTCTGGGCGGCAGCGCGTATGCAGCTGTGCCGGCGCGACCGGCCTTCACGAGGCCCAGTTCGGCGACATCGCGCGAGATGGTCGCCTGCGTCGTGCGGAAGCCGCGCTCGCGCAAGGCGGCGGCGAGTTCCTGCTGCGTGCGGATTGGACGCTGTTCCACCAGGTCGCGGATCGCCCGCTGGCGAAGCTGCTTCATGACCTCCACGCCGTCCTCCGCTCCGCCCTTAGCGGGACAGGAACGCAACCAGGACGACGGCGGCCAGCGCGAACCGGTAGATCACGAACACGCTGAAGGAGCGCGTGCGGACGTAGCGCAGGAGCACCGAAATGGCCGCGATCCCGGCCACAAACGCCGTCACGACACCTACCACCAGCGGCGCAACCTCGATGGTGCCGACATCGCCGCGAACCAGCTTGTAAGCCTCATAGGCGACGGCAGCCGCTGTGATGGGCATGGCCATGAGGAACGAGTAGCGCGCCGCCGATGCCCGATCCAGACCGGCCGCAAGCGCCGCCGAGATGGAGATGCCCGAACGGCTGACGCCCGGGATCAGGGCGATGGCCTGCGCAAGACCGATGCCGATGGCGGCACGCAGCGTCAGGCTGTCCGTGTCGTGGCGGCGGCTGCTCCAGCGGTCTGCCACCCACAACACGACGCCGGCGACCACCAGCATGATCGCCACAAGCCCGGGCTGGCGGATGGCGCTCTCGATCTTGTCGTTGAACAGGATGCCTGCGATCCCGCCCGGGATTGTGGAGGCCACGAGGAGCCACGCGAGGCGCCGGTCTGGGTCGCCGCGGAATGAGCGGTCCCGGATGGTGGCCAGGCCGGCGGGGATCAGCCGCAGCCAGTCCTCGCGGAAGTAGACCACGAGCGCCGCCAGCGTTCCGCCGTGGAGGGCCACGGAGAAGGCCAGTGAGTCAATGAACGGCTCATGCCAGTTGAGCAGGTACGGCACGAGCAGGAGATGGCCCGATGACGAGATCGGCAGGAACTCCGTGAGCCCCTGCACGATCCCCATGAGAAGGGACGCGATGATCGGGTCCATGGGTGGAGCCCTGGCGGCCAGCCGAGACCAGCCGCCAGGTTGAACCTCTTGCTAGCGGGAGCTACCGGATGAACAGCGGCGCGAGCACCAGCGTGATCGTGGCAAGGAGCTTGACGAGCACGTGGAGCGACGGGCCGGCCGTGTCCTTGAACGGATCGCCGACGGTGTCGCCGACGACGGCTGCGGCGTGGGCATCGCTGCCCTTGCCAAGCACGTTCCCGTTCTCGTCCTTGAGGTTGCCGGACTCGATGTACTTCTTGGCGTTGTCCCATGCGCCGCCGCCGTTGTTGAGCACGGTGGCGAGCAGGACGCCGGCGATGGTGCCGACCATCAGCATGCCCGCGACGGCCTGGTAGCCAAGCAGGAGGCCAACAAGGATTGGCGCGGCCACGGCGACGACGCCGGGGGCCACCATCTCGCGGAGCGCGGCCTTGGTCGTGATGTCCACGACGCGGGCGTAGTCCGGCTTCTGGGTGTAGTCCATGATCCCGGGCATCTCGCGGAACTGGCGACGCACTTCCACGATGATCGCCTGCGCCGTCTTGCCGACGGCCCGGATGGCCAGGCTGCTGAAGAAGTACACGAGCAACGCGCCCATGAGGGCGGCGACGAAGACGTTGACATCGGCCAGGTGGACCGAGGTGAGCAGGACGACGTCCTTCTTGCCTGCGGCGATCTGGTTGCCCAGGATCAGGTTGACCTTGTCGATATAGGCCGAGAAGAGCAGGAATGCGGCCAGCGAGGCAGACGCGATGGCGTAGCCCTTGGTCAGCGCCTTGGTGGTGTTGCCCACTGCGTCCAGGCGGTCCGTGATCTCACGGGCGCCAGCCTCGGCGCGGCTGAACTCGGCAACGCCGCCGGCGTTGTCGGTGATGGGCCCAAAGGTGTCCATCGCGAGGATGTACGCCGTGGTCATGAGCATGCCCATGGTGGCGACTGCGGTTCCGAAGATGCCGCCGACGTTCTTGCCGGCCGTGTCAACCAGACCGGCCTGCGAGCCGAGCCAGTGGCTGGCGATCAGCGCGATGCCGATGGTCAGCGCGGTGACGAGCGTTGTCTCGTAGCCCACGGCCGTGCCGCTGATGATGTTGGTGGCGGGTCCGGTCTTGGATGCCTCCGCGATCTCGCGGACCGGGCGGAAGGAGCCCGCCGTGTAGAACTGCGTGATGTAGACAAAGGCGACGCTGGTGGCAAGGCCCACGACGCCGGCGCCGAAGAACCAGATCCAGGCGGGGATGCCGTTCTGGCCAACCGCGGTGCCTGTGTCCATCATGATGTTGGTGGTGATGCCCAAGCCGATCACCGAAAGCCCAGCCGTGACCCAATAGCCGCGGTTGAGGATGTTCATCGGGTTCTCGGTCTCATTGCCGCGAATGAAGAACATCGCGACGATGGTTGAGAGAAGGCCGAACGCCCGGATGACGAGCGGGAAGAAGATCCAGTTCTCTGGGTTGGCCCAGCCGCTGTTCAGGGCGATGTTGTAGGCGGCGACGCCCAGGATCATCGCGCCGATGTTCTCGGCGGCGGTGGACTCAAACAGGTCCGCACCACGGCCGGCGCAGTCTCCGACGTTGTCGCCAACGAGGTCAGCGATCACGCCAGCGTTGCGGGGGTCATCCTCGGGGATGCCCTTCTCAACCTTGCCTACAAGGTCGGAGCCCACGTCCGCGGCCTTGGTGTAGATGCCGCCGCCCAGCTGGGCGAACAGCGCCACAAAGGAGGCGCCGAAGCCAAAGCCGACGATGACAAACGGGGCGTCCTTGATGCCGATGTCGGAGAACAGCGCCTGATAGGCGGTGAAGATGCCCCAGACGCCAAGCAGCGAAAGGGCAACGACGAGGAACCCGGAGACAGCGCCGCCACGCATGGCGACCTGCACCGCCTCAACGAGGCTCCTGCGCGCGGCAGCCGCGGTGCGGACGTTGGACCGCACGCTGATGGTCATGCCGATGATGCCCGACGCCATCGAGCAGCCGGCGCCCACAAGGAACGCGATGGCGGTCAGGATGCCGATGGGTGCGCCCGCGAGGGCCTTGACGTCGGCCACCGACTCGTTTTCGACAAGGGCGATGACGACGCCGATGACGACAGCCGCCACCAGGGCGAGGACGCCGATGGTTGTGTATTGGCGCTTGACGAAGGCGTCTGCGCCCTCGCGGATGATGTCGCCCACGTCCTGCATGGCCTGCGGGCCCTTGTCTCTCGACAGGACATCACGCGCAAGGTAGATCGCGAACAGGACCGCGGCGATACCCGCGATCGGGACTATCCAGTGGAGGGCGTCCGCCATCAGGTTCCCAGTGCCTCCTGTGCAAGGGTGATTGGGCCAAAACGTGTCATGTGGTGCGCCGACCGCCACAGGCGCCCACAACGGAGCGCAACGCAGGCGCGGGACGGCGCAAGACGGTCAATCGGCCGGTGCTCGGAACTCACGGGAGCACTCGGGCCGACCTGCGGAGTGTATTCGCGGCCACGCGGGCGGGTCAAACTCCATCCGGCCCCCAATGGATGCCATGCACCACGCTTGGTGATCCATGCAGTCCAGACCTGCGCTTGGGGCCACTCGGCCCGCGCCGCCGACGCCAATCTCGGCGGATAGACCGGCGTGGTGGACCTCCCGTCCCTATACTCCGCGGGTGGACCGTCGCTCCAGCCTTGGGTGTCTCGTCGAGGTCGTCGAGACCCTGGTGCTCACCCTCGTCATCTTCTTCGTCATCCAGAACTTTATTGCCC
>CAIXZV010000609.1 GCA_903924005.1 uncultured Chloroflexota bacterium
GGCGGCCGACACCGGGTTTGATTACATCATCCGGTTCTTGGCGGGCCTCGGCGCATGACCGACCAGCTCGCGCCAGCCAAAGCACCAGAGAAGCGCTGGTACGTGATCCACACGTACTCCGGCTACGAGAACAAGGTCAAGGCCAACCTCGAGCATCGCATCGAGTCGATGGGCATGGAAGACAAGATCTTCCAGGTCCTCGTCCCGATGGAGGATGAAATCGAGATCCGCCAGGGCCAGCGGCACACCGTCCAGAAGAAGGTGTACCCGGGGTACGTGCTGGTGGAGATGATCCTGGACCCGGAGTCCTGGTTCGTCGTCCGCAACACGCCGGGTGTCACCAGCTTCGTCGGCAGCGGCAACATCCCCGGGATGCGCAGCGAGCCGATCCCGCTTGACGAGAACGAGGTCAAGCAGATCCTCCGGCACATGGGCGTTGAGACGCCGAAGTACCGGGTCGCCTTCACGAAGGGCCAGAGCGTGCGTGTCACGGATGGCCCATTCGCGGAGTTCATCGGCACCGTGGACGAGGTCAACCCGGAGCGCAACAAGCTGAAGGTCCTCGTGAGCATCTTTGGCCGGGAGACACCGGTCGAGCTCGACTTCCTCCAGGTCGAGAAGCTGTAACGAGGCAGGGAGCAAGTCACCGTGGCCAAAAAGATCCGCATCGTCATCACGCTGCAGCTGCCGGCCGGCAAAGCAACACCGGCGCCGCCCGTCGGCACCGCGCTGGGCCCGCACGGCATCAACATCGTCGAGTTCACCAAGGCGTACAACGAGAAGACCGCCGACAGGCTGGGTCAGGTGATCCCTGCCCAGATCACTGTCTTCGAGGATCGCTCGTTCACGTTCGTCCTCAAGACCCCGCCGGCACCGGACCTCCTCCGGAAGGCCGCAGGGATCGACAAGGGCTCCCAGACTGCCGGTACGGCGGTTGCGGGGCGCGTGACTCGTGATCAGGTCCGCCAGATCGCCGAGGCCAAGATGGCAGACCTCAATGTCAATGACATCGAGGCTGGCATGAAGGTCATCGAGGGCACCGCCCGCAGCATGGGCATCGAGGTCGTCGGCTAAAGCCGGCGTCGCCGCGCGGGAGCCACCCCGGCCCGCACGGCTCCGATGAGGGGCAGGTTGAGAGACCGAAGGAGTACACACATGGCTGATCACGGCAAGCGCTTCCAGGACGCCGCGAAGCTTGTGGACCACATGAAGGTCTACACGCCGGCCGAGGCGGTTGATCTGGCGAAGCAGACCTCCACTGTGAAGTTCAACGCCTCTGTTGAGGCGCACCTGCGACTGGGCGTCGACCCC
Organism: uncultured Chloroflexota bacterium; assembly: GCA_903924005.1. Lineage (GTDB taxonomy): Bacteria > Chloroflexota > Limnocylindria > Limnocylindrales > CSP1-4 > CAIXZV01. Next base: position 1,312 of record CAIXZV010000609.1, read on the forward strand.
CGCCACGCCGACCAGATGGTCCGCGGCACGGTTGTGCTCCCGCATGGCACCGGCAAGATTGTCCGCGTCGCCGTGTTCGCCCAGGGCGAGAAGGCCAATGAGGCCCGAGCCGCCGGCGCTGACGAGATTGGTGCCGAGGACCTAGTCAAGAAGATCGAGGCCGGCTGGCTCGAGTTTGATGTCGCCATCGCCACCCCGGACCTCATGGGCCAGGTTGGCCGCCTCGGCCGGATCCTGGGCCGCCGTGGCCTGATGCCGAACCCCAAGGCGGGCACGGTCACCTTTGACCTCGAGCGCGCCGTGAAGGAAGTCAAGGCCGGGCGCGTCGAGTTCAAGGTGGACAAGGGCGCCATCATCCACGTCTCGTTCGGCAAGACGAGCTTTGACGAGAAGGAGCTGGCCGAGAACCTCGCCAGCCTCGTCGACGCGATCAACCGCGCAAAGCCGAGCGGCGCCAAGGGCCAGTACCTGCGGACGCTGACCATCGCCTCGACGATGGGCCCCGGCATCCGCGTCGACATCCCCTTGGTGCTCGCCAGCATCTAGCGGGACCCCCGGCGGGCCACAGCAGGCGGAGACGCCAGCGGTCCGCCCCACCATATGCACGACGCGGTTGAGAGACCGTCGCCGTAACAAGACAGACGGATCGCCGCAGACAGCCTGCGCCCGATGGACGCGGAGCCGCCCGCAAGGACGGCCCAACGCCCGGGGCTTGATCCGCCGGAACGGACCGAACGCCGCCCCACGCGGGTGGCGCCAGGGGACGCCGGCGGGCACGCCGAGGCAGACGGACCAAACACCTCCAACGCGGGGTGGGTCCCCCCTGCATCGCCAACACGGCCCGTCGCAGGGGAGCACCGGCAAGAGGCCGGGAGACCCGCCGCCGCGTGCCGGTTGCACGCCGATAGCTAGGAGGTCATCGAGACCCGATGCCGACCGAGGCCAAGCGCGAGACGATCGACGAGCTTCGTGCCCAGCTGGAATCCAGCCGCACGATGATCGTGTCCGAGTACCGCGGCCTCAAGGTGAAGGAGATCAGCGAGATCCGGCGCACCCTGCGCAAGCAGAGCGTGACGTACCGGGTTGTCAAGAACCGCCTCATGCGGATCGCGGCGAAGGACAACGACGCCGCTGACGCACTCTCGTCTCTTCTCGTTGGTCCGACGGCGATTGCCTTCGGCGCTGATGAGTCAGGGACTGCAAGGGCAGTTCTGGAAGCCTTCCGCCCGTACAGCAAGATCGTCAAGATCACGGGCGGCGTGCTTGGTTCCAGCCGGATCGACGTTGAGAGCGTCACGCGGCTCGCGACGCTGCCGTCACGCGAGGTTCTCCTCGCGCAGGCGCTCGGCGCGATCACCGCACCGATGTCCATGACCGCGGGCCTCTTTGATGCCCCGCTCCGCGACGTCGCCGGCCTGGTGCAGGCGCTTGCTGACAAGCGCGGCGAAGCCGCAGCCTAGCCTTCACTTTCGAGACCAACCCGCGCCCGCAAGGGCGTCAGCCTGGAGATACCCGAATCATGGCCAAAATGACTTCTGACCAGCTGCTCGAGGCCTTCGAGCAGATGACCGTCCTGGAGCTTTCTGAGTTCAAGAAGGCCTTCGAGGATCGCTTCGGCGTCACCGCCGCTGCCCCTGTCGCCTTCGCCGGCGCCGCCCCGGCTGCCGCAGCCGCAGCCGTCGCCGAGGTTGAGGAGCAGACCGAGTTCTCCGCCGTCCTCACCGAGGTTGGCCCCAACAAGATCCCCGTGATCAAGGTTGTGCGCGAGCTGACCGGCCTGGGCCTCAAGGAGGCCAAGGACCTCGTCGATGCGGCGCCCAAGGCCGTCAAGGAAGGCGTTGGCAAGGACGAGGCCGCAAAGATCAAGGCAGCCCTCGAAGATCAGGGCGCCAAGGTCGAGATCAAGTAGACGGCCGTTGGCCGGCTCGACCGGTCTGCATGCCGCTTGTCCGGGCGGTGGCCTCGCGCCGCCGCCCGGTACGCCCGTGTCCGCGGGTTGACATTGTCGCTGGGCGCGGTATCCTACTCCTTCTGTGAGCGCGGCCCTTTCCTCTTCTTCCCACTCCGTCAAGGAGCCCTCATTCATGCCGTCCGTGACGTCCACTGCCTTCCCGATCACCAAATCCGGCCGTCGGAGCTACGCCCGGATTGCGGAAGTGAAGAACGGCGTCAGTGATGACAAGTTCGCAATTCCCAACCTGATCGAGCTGCAGCTGCAGTCATTTGATTGGTTTGTTGCGAAGGGCCTGCGGGAGCTGTTCGACGAGATCAGCCCCATCAAGGACTTCACCGGCAAGGTGATGGAGCTCCGGTTCCTGGACTACGAGTTCGGAGACCCCAAGTACTCCATTGACGAGTGCCGGACGAAGGACCTCACCTACAACCGCCCCCTGTACGTCCAGGTGGAGCTCCTGATCAAGGAGACGGGCGAGATCCAGCGCCAGCGCGTCTACATGGGTGACTACCCGTGGATGACGGAGCTCGGCACGTTTATCGTCAACGGCGCGGAGCGGGTGGTGGTGAGCCAGCTGGTCCGGTCTCCGGGCGTGTACTACAGCGAGCTTGAGGATCCGGCGTCGGGCCGGATGCTCTACTCGGCCAAGGTGATCCCGAACCGCGGCGCCTGGCTTGAGTTTGAGACCAACAACAAGGACCAGCTCTGGGTCAAGGTTGACCGCAAGCGCAAGATCGCGGCCACCACGCTGCTGCGCGCCGTCGGCTACGAGACCAACGACGAGATCGTTGGCCTCTTTGCCTCGGTCGATACAGACGTCGAGCACCCCTACATCCGGAACACGCTGGACGAGGACACGACCAAGACGCCCAGCGAGGCGCTGATCGAGGTCTACAAGAAGCTTCGGCCGGGCGATCAGGCCACGTCTGAGAACGCCCGCCAGCTTGTCGAGAGCCTGTTCTTCAACTTCCGCCGCTACGACCTTGGTCGGGTGGGCCGGTACAAGTTCAACAAGAAGCTTGACGCGGTCTCAGCGCGGATGGACATGGAGCTCCCGCGGATTGAGCGGACCATCTCCCGTGAAGACATGGCGGCCATCGTTGGCCAGCTCATTGAGTGCAACCGGGGGCTTCACGCCAAGGACGACATCGACCACCTCGGCAACCGCCGCATCCGCGCCAACGGCGAGCTGATCCAGAACGCGTTCCGGATTGGCCTGCTCCGCATGGAGCGCGTGGTCCGAGAGCGCATGTCCCTCCAGGAGGCCGACAAGGCCACCCCGAACGCCCTCATCAACATCCGCCCGGTTGTGGCGGCGATGAAGGAGTTCTTCGGCGGCAGCCAGCTCAGCCAGTTCATGGACCAGACAAACCCGCTCGCGGAGCTCACGAGCAAGCGCCGCCTGTCGGCCCTTGGCCCGGGCGGCTTGTCGCGCGAGCGCGCCGGCTTCGACGTCCGCGACGTGCACCACAGCCACTACGGCCGCATCTGCCCCATCGAGACCCCGGAAGGCCCGAACATCGGCCTGATCGGCTCGCTGGCCACGTACGGCCGGATCAATGACTACGGGTTTATCGAGACGCCGTACCGCAAGGTGAAGCGTGTCATCGCCCACGACGATCCCGCGCTGCTCACCTATGAGGCAGGCGCGGACGTCACCGGCAAGGACGGCAAGGTCATCCTCAAGAAGGGTGCCCAGTTCACCGCTGACGCGGCCAAGGAGCTTGCACGCCAGAAGTCGCAGGCCTTCCCGATCCGCCCCATCGTCACCGACGAGATTGACTATCTCCCGGCCGATGAGGAGGAGGAGTTCCACGTCGCGCAGGCGAATGCCACGCTCGACGAGCAGGGCCACTTCCTCCAGGATCGCGTGCCGAGCCGATACCGGGACATCTTCCCGGAGGCCCGTCCTGACCAGATCGACTACATGGACGTCAGCCCCAAGCAGGTGGTCTCGGTTGCAACGGCCCTGATCCCTTTCCTTGAGCACGACGATGCAAACCGCGCGCTGATGGGCTCCAACATGCAGCGCCAGGCTGTCCCGCTCCTTGAGCCGGAGTCCCCGATTGTGGGCACCGGCATGGAGGAGCGTGCCGCCAAGGACTCCGGTCAGGTGGTCATGGCCCGCCGCCCGGGCGTCGTCACCAGCGTCACCGCTGAGCGCATCCAGGTGGAGGCGGACTCGGGCGAGCTTGACGAATACAAGCTGCTCAAGTTTGTCCGCAGCAACCAGGGCACCTGCATCAACCAGCGCCCCATCGTCACCGTCGGCCAGCGGGTTGACGTGGGCGACGCCCTCGCAGACTCGTCGTCCACGCAGGGTGGCGAGCTGGCCCTCGGCCGGAACGTCCTGGTGGCGTTCATGAGCTGGGAAGGCGGCAACTACGAGGACGCGATCGTCATCAGCGAGCGCCTCGTCCGCGACGACATGTTCACCAGCATCCACATCGAGAAGCATGAGCTTGAGTCCCGCGACACCAAGCTCGGCCCTGAAGAGATTACCCGCGACATCCCCAATGTCGGCGAGGAGGCCCTCAAGGATCTCGACGAGGAGGGGATCATCTACATCGGCGCAGAGGTGCGCCCGGGCGACATCCTGGTTGGCAAGATCACGCCCAAGGGCGAGACCGAGCTGACCGCGGAGGAGCGCCTGCTGCGCGCGATCTTCGGCGAGAAGGCCCGCGAAGTGAAGGACTCCTCCCTGCGCCTGCCCCACGGTGAGCGCGGCAAGGTGGTTGAGGTCAAGGAGTTCCGCCGCGAGTGGAACGACGACCTCCAGCCCGGCGTGAACCGCCTGGTCCGCGTGTCCGTTGCCCAGAAGCGCAAGGTTTCTGTTGGCGACAAGATGGCCGGCCGCCACGGCAACAAGGGCGTCATTGCCAAGGTCCTCCCCGCTGAGGACATGCCGTTCCTGCCTGACGGCACGCCGGTTGACATCATCCTCAACCCGCTCGGCGTCCCAAGCCGAATGAACATCGGCCAGATCCTCGAGACCCACCTCGGGTGGGCGCTCTCGGCGCTTGGCTACAAGGCCGCCACGCCCGTGTTTGACGGGGCGACCGAGGACGACATCGCGGAGGCCCTCGAGGAGGCGGGCAAGCCCAAGGAGGGCAAGATCGCCCTGCGCGACGGGCGCACCGGCGAGGAGTTCGACCGTGTCATCACGGTTGGGCAGATCTACATGCTCAAGTTGCACCACCTGGTCGAGGACAAGATCCACGCCCGGTCCACTGGCCCCTACAGCCTCATCACCCAGCAGCCGCTCGGTGGCAAGGCGCAGTTCGGCGGCCAGCGGTTCGGCGAGATGGAGGTCTGGGCGCTCGAGGCCTACGGGGCCGCGAACATCCTCCAGGAGCTGCTCACGGTCAAGTCGGACGACGTCCTCGGACGCGTCCAGACGTACGAAGCCATCGTCAAGGGTGAGGAGATCCAGCCCCCGCGGGTCCCCGAATCCTTCAAGGTCCTTATCAAGGAACTCCGGAGCCTCGGCCTCAACGCCGAGATCCTCGACCAGAACGACGAAGAAATCGCGCTGGCAGAGGACGACACCTCCGGCTACCTCTCACCCGATCTCGGCGGGATCAACCTCGCTGGGTTCGAGGACTAACCCCAAGCAGTCCAACCGCACGAGGGGGATCGGCGTCCGGCCGGCCCGATCCCACCTCGCCTGAACCGGAAGATCGCGCCGCCAGGGCCGCGGCGGCGCGGAGGAGACCGATGCTCGAGGTCAACAACTTCTCGGCAATCCGCATTTCCCTTGCCAGCCCGGACCAAATCCGGGAATGGTCGAAGGGAGAGGTGACGAAGCCTGAGACGATCAACTACCGCACGCTCAAGCC
>CAIXZV010000610.1 GCA_903924005.1 uncultured Chloroflexota bacterium
CCGGGAGTATCGATAATGTTGATGCGGTGATCGTTCCACGAGCAGGTTGTAGCAGCGGCGGTGATGGTGATCCCGCGCTCCTGCTCCTGGGGCATCCAGTCCATGGTGGCCGCGCCCTCATGGACCTCACCGATCTTGTAGATCTTCTTCGTGTAGAAGAGGATCCGCTCGGTGACGGTGGTTTTGCCCGCATCGATGTGGGCGATGATTCCGATGTTCCGCGTTCTTGCGAGCGGAACGGCGCGTGCCACGATCTACAAGCTCCTAATTGGCTCGGACTACCACTTGAAGTGGCTGAAGGCCCGGTTGGCCTCGGCCATCTTGTGGGTGTCCTCGCGGCGCTTCACCGCAGCGCCGAGGCCGTTCATGGCATCGACGAACTCTGCAGCGAGCTTCTCGCTCATGCTCTTGCCGTTGCGCTTGCGCGCCGACTGGACAAGCCAGCGGACGCCGAGCGACATGCGGCGGTCGCCCCGGATCTCGACCGGGACCTGATACGTCGCACCACCGACACGCCGAGGCTTGACCTCGATGATTGGCGTGGCGTTGCGGAGGGCTGCCTCAAGCACCTCGAGGCCCGGGCGCTTTGCCTGGAACTCTGCGCGGGCCAGAGCCTGGCGCAGGATGCGGTCTGACAGCGTCTGCTTCCCGTCACGCATGAGCTTGGCGCTGAAGTGATCAGCGACGCGCTTGGTTTCGGGCTGGTATTTCGCCTTGCGTGGGATCGACTGGCGGCGCGGCATCCTACTTCTTCTTCCCGATGACCTGGTTGACCTTGGCGCCGTACTTGCTTCGTCCCTGCTTGCGGTCCTTCACACCGGCGGCATCAAGTGTGCCGCGGATGATGTGGTACTTGACCGACGGCAGGTCCTTCACGCGCCCACCGCGCACCAGCACAACCGAGTGCTCCTGCAGGTTGTGACCGATACCCGGGATGTAGGCCGTAACCTCCATCTGGTTCGTGAGCCGCACGCGCGCGATCTTCCGAAGGGCCGAGTTGGGCTTCTTCGGGGTCATCGTCCTGACCTGAAGACAGACGCCCCGCTTCTGGGGGGCGCCGGGAATCGGCACCTGGCGCTGTCGCAGGCTGTTCCAGTTCTTGCGCAGGGCCGGAGCCTTGACCTTTTGGATCTTCGGCTTCCGCCCGTGGCGCACGAGCTGGCTGATGGTCGGCACGGAGACGCGGCTCCTTTCATGGTTTGTCTTGTCGGTAGTGGTCGGTCCGGCGGGTTCACCCGCGCCGGGGGTCCGGCCGGGGACCACTCGGAACTCTTGAGGCAGTCCGGACGCGCATGGCGACCGGGGCCCCTTCGAGGCCACGAACGCGCAGTTTAGCAACGCGCTCGCTCGAGTGTCAAACGCCCCCGGACATGCCCGGGGGCGTCTGTGCGATTGCGCGGGATGGTTCCCGCTGGCGTTCCGCGGAGATCAGCCCTCCTCGGAGGCGTCAGCCAGGAACGGGTTCGTGATCGGCTCCTCCTCAACGGCGGCCACAGGGCCATCGGCGAGGAAGGGGTTGACCTCGGCCTCGTCGTCGGCGCCGATCTTGGCGGCAAGCGCAAGGCCCACCGTCTCGTCGTCGACGCCGCCAAGGCCTTCCTGCAGGAACGGGTTGTACTCGTCGGTGCCGAGGCCTTCGATGGCCTCGCCGGCGAGCGCCTCGAGGGCAGCCCGGCGCTGGCGCTCCTTGATCGCGGCGACGTTCTGCGGCGCGCCCGTCCCAGCCGGGATGAGCTTGCCGATGATCACGTTCTCCTTGAGGCCGATCAGGTGATCCTTGCCGCCGTTGATGGCAGCTTCGGTCAGCACCCGGGTCGTCTCCTGGAAGGAGGCGGCGGCGAGGAAGGAGGCCGTGTTGAGCGATGCCTTCGTGACGCCGAGGAGCACCGTCTGGGCCGTGGCGGGCTCGCCGCCCTCGGCCATCACCCGGTTGTTGCCCTCCTCGAAGTCGAGGCGGTCAACAAGCTCGGTTGGCAGCTGCTCGCAATCGCCCGGCTGGTCGATCCGGACCTTCTTGAGCATCTGGCGGACGATGATCTCGATGTGCTTGTCGTTGATCGTCACGCCCTGGCTGCGGTACACCCGCTGGACCTGCTGCACCAGGTAGCGCTGGACTGCGTCCTTGCCCTTGGTGTCGAGGTATTCCTGCGGGTTGATCGGGCCGTCGGTGATGGGATCGCCGGAGCGGATCTCCTGACCGGCGGTGACCAGCAGCTTTGCGCTGTGCGGGATTGGGTACTCGCGCTCGACGATGTCCTCGGCTCGAATGACGAGGCCGTCTTCGGTGCGGAGCAGGAAGCCCTTCACCGGGGCCACCACGTCGCCGGCCGTAGCCGAGCGGGCAAGGACCTGGCTGAGCTCCACGAGGTCGCCGGCGGCGGCCAGCAGCTCGGCGTCGGCCGGCAGCACGACAGGCGTGTCGAACGCCTCGCGGCTGATGACCTTGACCTTGCGGCTTGCGTCGCCCTCGATGATCTCGACAATGCCGTCGATGTGGCTGATCTCGGCCTTGCCCTTGGGGACACGCGCCTCAAACAGTTCCTCGACGCGCGGCAGACCCTGCGTGATGTCCTGTCCGGCGACGCCGCCGGTGTGGAACGTCCGCATCGTCAGCTGCGTGCCGGGCTCGCCGATGGACTGGGCGGCGATGATGCCCACCGCCTCGCCGATGCCGATCATGTCTCCGGTCGCAAGGTTGCGGCCGTAGCACAGGCGGCAGACGCCGTAGCGGGCCTCACAGGCAAGCGGTGAGCGAACCAGCACCTCGTCGATGCCGGCGGCGTCAATCGCCTTGGCGTCATCTTCGGAGATCATCTGGTTGCGGGTGACGACGAGCGGCGCCGTCTGACCCTTCTTGACCTTGGCGCCTGGGTCGGCAACATCTGTCGCGGCAAGCCGGCCAACGAGCCGGCGCTGGAACGCGTCAACCTCGTCTGCAGACTCTGCGCGCGTGATCCAGCTGCCTTCCGTGGTGCCGCAGTCCTCGTCCTTGGTGATGACGTCCTGCGCGACGTCCACCAGACGCCGGGTGAGATACCCGGAGTCAGCCGTTCGCAGCGCGGTGTCGGCAAGACCCTTGCGGGCGCCGTGGGTGCTGATGAAGTACTCAAGGACCGTCATGCCTTCGCGGAAGTTGCTCCGCACAGGCACGTCGATGATCCGGCCGGACGGGTCGGCCATCAGGCCGCGCATGGCGCCCAGCTGACCGATGTTGCCCTTGTTACCGCGGGCGCCTGAGTCGGTCATCATCCGGATGGGGTTCGCGTCGAGGAACCCGTCCATCATCTTGTCCGACACGACCTTCGTCACACCCTGCCAAAGCTCCACGACCTGCTCGTAGCGCTCGTCGTCGGTGATGAGGCCCTTCTGGAACTGGCGGTCGATCGCCGCGACGCCCTTGTCGGCGCCGATGAGCAGCTCGCCCTTGTCCTTGGGGACAACGATGTCCCACAGGCCGATCGTCATGCCGCCGCGGGTTGCGAACTTGAAGCCGATGGCCTTGATGCCGTCCACAAGGTGCGCGGTTGCAGCCGGATTGATGTCGCGGTAGCAGCGGTCAACGAGCGCCTTGAGGTCCTGTCGCTTCATCGGCTGGTTTGCAAACCGCAGCCGATCGGGCAGGATCCGGTTGAAGATGATCCGTCCAACCGTTGTCCGGCGCATCTCTTCAACGAGCCCGCCGGCCTCCGCGTTCCACACGCGGACCATCGCGTCAATCGGCTCGTGGAGCGTGAGCTCCCCGCCCCGGCGACCGGAGTCCTCCCCTGTCTCGGAGAGCGACGCGCTGGTGTAGCTCAGTCCGCGGGCGTAGAGCTCGTAGGCGATGACCGCGTCATCCTCCGTGGCGAACTGCTGCACCTTGGTGAAGACCTTGCCTGTCCGGTCGTCCATCGTCAGGTAGTAGTTGCCCAGGACCATGTCCTGTGTGGGCGCAACCACCGGCGAGCCGTCGGCCGGGGAAAGAAGGTTTGCGGTCGAGAGCATCATCGTCCGCGCTTCTTCCTGGGCGGCCGTGGACAGCGGCACGTGGACCGCCATCTGGTCGCCGTCGAAGTCCGCGTTGAACGCGGTACAGACGAGCGGGTGGATCTGGATTGCCGAGCCCTCAACAAGCACAGGCATGAAGGCCTGGATGCCGAGGCGGTGCAGCGTGGGGGCGCGGTTCAGCAGGACCGGATGGTCCTTGATGACCTCTTCGAGGACGTCCCACACCTCGGGGCGGACGCGCTCGACGATGCGCTTGGCGCTCTTGATGTTGTGGGCGTGGCCCTTCTCGACAAGCTGACGCATGACGAACGGCTTGAACAGCTCAAGCGCCATCTTCTTGGGCAGGCCGCACTGGTGGAGCTTGAGGTCCGGACCGACAACGATGACGGAGCGGCCGGAGTAATCCACGCGCTTGCCGAGCAGGTTCTGGCGGAACCGGCCCTGCTTGCCCTTGAGCATGTCGGAGAGGCTCTTGAGCCGGTGGTTGCCGGTGCCGGCGATCGCGCGGCCACGGCGGCCGTTGTCGATCAGGGCGTCACAGGCCTCCTGGAGCATCCGCTTCTCGTTGCGGATGATGATCTCCGGGGCGCCCAGCTCCAGCAGCCGCTTGAGCCGGTTGTTCCGGTTGATCACGCGGCGGTAGAGGTCGTTGAGGTCGGACGTCGCGAAGCGGCCGCCGTCAAGCTGCACCATCGGGCGCAGGTCGGGCGGGATCACCGGCAGGACCGAGAGGATCATCCACTCCGGGCGGTTGCCCGAGCGGCGGAACGCCTCGATGAGCCGAAGGCGCTTGATGGCCTTCTTGCGGCGCTGACCGGAGCTTGTCCGGACCTCAGCATGGAGGGACCGTGAGAGCTCCTCAAGGTCCATCCGGACGATGATGTCTCGGATGGCCTCGGCGCCCATGCCTGCCCAGAAGATGCGGCCGGTGCGGGCACCGGAGCCGTATTCCTCGTCGAGCTGGCGGAACTCCATCTCGCTGTACAGGGCCTGCGGCTTGAAGCTCTCGATGACCTCGCGCTTTCGCTTGAGCTCTTCCTTCTGGCTGGCAGCCTCGAGCTTCGCGCGGTCGCGCTCAGCTGCGAGAGCACCGTCCATGCCGGTCTGAAGATCCTGGATCTTCTGCTCGATGCCGCGATCCTCGCCGGCCGTCCGATCCGCAGCGGCTGCGGTCAGGCGCTCCGTCTCGGCGGAAGCGACCTTGCGCAACGTCGCCGTCGCGTCCTTGCCGCCCTTGGCGTCAGCCGCAACGATGACCTCGCCGGTCTTGGAGAACGCAATCGTCTCCTCGGCAGCCTTGGTCCCCAATTCGGCCAACAAGGCCTCGATGCGCTTGGCCTCGACTGCGACTTCTTCGATGTCGGTGTCGAGCTGCAGCGCGATCTCAGCCTTCAGTGCGACGGCACCGGCCTTGAGCTCATCGGTCTGGCGGCGAATCTCCGCCTTGAGGCTGGCCTCAAGCTCGGAGTACTTCTCGTTGCCGGCGCCGCGACCCTCGGCCTGATCCTCGAGGGCGCGGAGGGCGCGTGCGCGGGCCTCCTCGTCCACGTGGGTGACGATGTAGAGCGCGAAGTACAGGATCCGCTCAAGGTTGCGCGGGCTGATGTCCAGGAGGATGCCCAGACGGCTCGGCGTGCCCTTGAAGTACCAGATGTGCGAGACAGGGCTTGCAAGCTGGATGTGGCCCATACGCTCGCGGCGGACCTTCGAGCGCGTGACCTCGACGCCGCACTTGTCGCAGATGATGCCCTTGTACCGGATGCGCTTGTACTTGCCGCAGTAGCACTCCCAGTCCCGGGTGGGACCGAAGATGCGCTCGTCGAACAGGCCGTCCTTCTCGGGCTTGAGCGTCCGGTAGTTGATCGTCTCCGGCTTCGTCACCTCACCCTTGGACCATTCCCGGATCTGGTCCGGGCTGGCGAGCGAGATTCGGATCGCGGAGAAGTTGTTGACCTCGAGCATCGGTCTCCTCTGTGTCGCCGTCGGCTCAGGCGCCACGATTCTTCCGTTCGTACGAGGGGGACCGGGCCGGCCGGACGCCGGTCACCCCCGATGCGGGGAATGCAGGGTGGTTCAGTCCTCGAACCCGGCG
>CAIXZV010000611.1 GCA_903924005.1 uncultured Chloroflexota bacterium
AGCGACGGGCCGAGATCCTTGTCGTAGGCGATCCAGCTTGCGTCGTAATGCGCGATGGTGGTGACGTCCACGGTTTTGGCCACAAACGCGTCCACCGGGCTGTTGCCACCCAATGTGGTCAGCATCCGAACGGAGTCAATCGCGGGTTTGCCCGCCCAGTAGTGCGGGTTGGCCTTGAGAACGATAGCGTCGCCGTCGACACCGCCCCACGTGTAGCCGCCGCTGCCCACGAAGGCGCCTCCGGCCGGGGTGATCTCCGCATCGGTGGCGCTTGTCGGCACGATGGCAAACGGCGAGCCCGACACGATGGCGGGAAGCCCTCCCCCACCCCGGTCCAGCTCCACCACAACCGTCCGATCGTCCGGGGCACTGACCCCAAGCGTGGACGCGTCGCTGGTCTTGCCCGAGAGCAGGTCACGTGCGCCCTTGACGTCGGCGATCAGCGAGGCGAGCGGCGAAAACCCGCCGCTGTGGAACAGCCGTCGCCACGAGTGGACGACATCCGACGCCTTGAGAGGCGAGCCGTCGCTAAACGTCAGGCCATCCCGCAGGCTGAAGGTGACGCGCGTGCCGGCGTCGCTCACCACCCAGGTCTGGGCGAGGGCGGGCCGGATGACCAGCTTTGGGTCAACTGCGGTGAGGGTCTCGTAGAGCTGGCTGACGTAGTTGGCGCTGCCGCTGTCCCCGTGGTAGGCGGGATCGATCGAGGCGGGCTCGCCCGAGAGGATCGTGACGGTGGACGGCGTTGCGGCGTGCGCTGGCGCGGGAACGCCGGTGGCTGGCACGAGACGCGCCACCATCGCCAGAGCCACAACAAGCGCAAGCGCAGCGAGGGCAAACCTCCGGCTGCGCGACGATGAGCGCACGGGCAGGTCGTCGAGCGGATCGGTGTCCAGCATCGTCCCTCCCGCAAGTTCAATCGGCGGCACGGGCAGCGGGTCGCCGCCCTGCTCGGGGCGAGTATACGAGCGGTTGGCGCGAGGGCTGCCGCAGCTCTCGTCGGGACGTGGCGCTATGCCTCGTCCCCCACCGGCGCGTCCTCGTCGCCGTCGGCGTCGCCTGCGTTGACCAGCAGGTCGCGGCGCGTCGCAAAGATCTTCAGGACTCGGTAGAAGTTCTTCTTCGCAAGCTTGTCACGTGCAGCATCGGTCAGACCGGCCGCGCCACGGTGCGCATGCCGAACGACCGGCACGCTGGTGACGCGAAGCGCGCGGCGCGGCGGCGCGTCTGCCGGATCGTCCTCGCCGTAGTCGCGCAGGCCAAGGCTCCACCAGACGTCGAGGTTGCGGTAGAACTCGAAGTGCTCGTCAAACGGGCCACGCAGGACAAAGTCAGAGCGCCGGAACGCCAGGGCATAGCCCTCAATCACATCCACGTCGTCCTGACCCTCGGGCGCGGCCGTGAAATGGCGGAGATCACCCGACACGATGCCGAACGGGCCCGCCACCGCGACGGTGGGGTCAGCAAGCGCCGCGGCGAGCGCACTCGGCAGATCGCCCTGCGGCTCGATGCTTGTGTCAGCGATGATCACCACAGGTGCTGCCGCGCGGCGGATGCCCGCGTTGAGCGCAGCAGCTTGGCCCAGGCGGCGGGCAAGCCACACAACCTCCACGGCCGCCGGCAGCGTCGCAAGGGCCGCGGCCTGCTCGGGTGAGGGCATGTTGGCAACTACCACCACGTGCAGGCCCTCACCGGCCTGGGCGAGGACGGCGCCCACAAAGCGCGCCAGGTCATCAGGCCAGTCTGTCGCCACGGCAACCACCGTTGCGGATCCTGTGGCTGGCTCCTCAAGCCGGGATGGCACGGACGAAGCGGCGCCATAGCGGGTGACGCCGTCCACAACCTCGTCGGGCGCAACGATGCGCGTGAGGATGTAGAGCGAGCTCGCATCGGCCACCGTCCACCCCGCTGCGTCAAGCTCCGCGCGGAGGCGGTCGGCTTCAGCCCAGTTGTGGGCGCGCCGGGCCGCAGAGCGTGCGTCAGCGATCTTGCGAATGGCGTCGGGAACCTCGGGTCGCGTCATGACACCGAGGATACCCCGCGCACCCGCCGGGTCAGGCGCGCGGTCAGGCGGCCGCTCAGGCGCGCGGTCAGGCCGGCGGAGCCCCGGCCCAGAACGCGGCGGCCACCACAACAAGCCCAAGGATCCAGGTGTGGGCGAGCCCGCTCCACAGGACCGAGCCCGTGCGCCAGTCCAGCCAGCCAAAGAGGAAGCCGCCGCCAAGGGTGCTCAGCGTCTCAATCTCCGGCTTGCCCAGGTGCGCAAACGCAAACGGAAGCGTGGCCACAACCACCGCAACCGGGCCAACGACACGGAGCAGCGTGTACAGCAGGAAGCCGCGGAAGAAGAACTCCGCGGGGATGACCTCGAGCCCCGCACTCAGGAACGTGTCAAACGGCGTGCTGGCGATTGGGGCGTAGTAGGCGGCGAACGCGGCGTCATGGGCGATGGACAACACGATGGGCGTCATGGCCAGACAGCCGCCGATGGCGATCACAACGCCTGCCCGCCAATCGCCCAGACGGATGCCGTAGCGCGATGGCCCATCCCGGAACGCGCCAATCACAATCAGCAGCGGCACGGCGCCAAGGAGGACGAGACGGCCGATGGCGCCGAGACGGCGCATGTCCGCAGCGTTGCCGGACCCGTGGCCCAGCACGGCATCGACAAGCGGGTTGATCCGACCGTAGTAGTCCAGCAGCATGATCAGCGCAACCACGATCACCGCAACCGTGGCTCGCCGCGGCAACGCCAACCCCAAGAACGACACCGTCCGGACGTCGGCGGGGGCGGCCTCGTAGAGCGGGGCATCGCCTGCCCAAGCGAGAAGTCGGCCGACGCGACCCGGCGCCGCCGGTCTGCTGCTCACCCGTCCGCTCACCCGTCAGTCCGCCAACGTGGACAGGTCGCCCGGGTCCTCGCCCAACTCCACCGCCTTGAGGTAGCGCCGGACGATCTTGCCCGAACGCGTCTTCGGCAGCGAGTCGCGCACCTCAATCTCGGACGGCTGCGCGATGGGGCCCAGATCCTGACGGACGTGGTCCTTGAGCGACGCAATGAGACCCGGGCCGGCCTCGACGCCCTTGCGCAGCACCACGAAAGCCTTGATGCGCTCGCCCTTGATGGGATC
>CAIXZV010000612.1 GCA_903924005.1 uncultured Chloroflexota bacterium
ACCTCAAGGCGATCACGTGCTCTCGATTGGGCATCGGGCGCGAGCCGTCCCTCGCGCTCCAACCGGGCGATGGCAGACGCACATTCGACAGGCGCAGCCCACCAGACCACGAGGCTGTCGTCTGCCGCGAGCGTTGCCTCGATTGCGTGGCTGCGCGGTTGATCCACCAGTAGCGGCACGATGGCGGAGGTGTCCCAGAACCTCACCAGCCGGACTCCCGCTCTTCGATGACCATCGCCACCACGTCCACTTCGGCCAGCAGTTTCGCTGGCGGCGTGTCCAGGAGCTCTCGGATTGACCGGCCGCCCTTGGGCCTCCGAACAATTCCACCGCGCTCCAGTTTCGCGAGGCGCTCCTCAGGATCCATGAGTCTTGTCGCAGGTTCCAGCACAGCCACAGGGATCCCCCGATCCGTGATGACGATGGACTCCCCGGCGCGCACGCGGTCAATGAGCGCGGACAGGCCGTTCTTGGCTTCGGTTATGGTGGCGCTCTTCATCTGGCTAGAATAGCCATCTGATGCCACTCGTCAATACCCGGAGCGTGCCAACCCGTCTGCCAATGCCTCGGCCAGGAAGCCGGTCAGCTGGTCCCACTCGATGAGGAACGCGTCGTGGCCCTTGGAGGACGCAAGCTCGCGGTACACGGCGTCCACGCCGGCACCCGCGGCGGCATCCACCAGCGCCCGCACCTGTGCCGGGCCGAAGAGGATGTCGCCTTCGATGCCGATGCCGGTGACGCCGGTGCCCGTGGACTCCAGCACGCGGAACGCTGCGCCGATGCCGCCGCGCCCACGGCCCGCGTCATGGCTGTCCATGACACGTACAAGCGTCCGATACGTGTCCGGGTCAAACCGGCCCAGGATCTTGCCGCCCTGGTAGTCCAGGTACGAAGCAACCGAGAAGCGGCCGTCCGCCTCCACCTGACGACCGAAGCGGCCGTCAAAGTCTGCCTCGGAGCGGTACGTGGTCATCGCGAGCTGGCGAGCCAGCGCAAGACCGCGTTCGCCGAGGGCGTCGAGAAGCTCCAGCTGGATGTGGTTCCACGCGAGGGCCATGGCGCCCATGGCGGCCGGAGCGCCAAGGACCGCCAGGTGGCCAACGGCGAGCGGCCGCGCCAGGGCAACCTCTTGTGCCACCATCCCGCCCAGCGAGCCGCCCGCGACAAGCGCGAACCGATCAATGCCCAGACGGTCGGCCAGCGCCCACAGCGCAACCGCCTCGTCGCGCGCCGTGGGCTGCGGGAAGGCGCCGCCGTAGGCCACACCGGTGGCGGGATCAATCGACGTTGGCCCGGTGGAGCCGTATCGACCGCCCAGCAAGTTGGCGCACAGCACGCCGTAACGGTCGGTGTCCAGGGCAAGACCCGGCCCGATGACCGGTTCCCACCAGTCGCCGGCGGCATCCGCGGAGCCGGTGAGCGCGTGGATCACCAGGATCTGCGGCGCGTCAGGGCCAGGCCCGTCGTGCCGGTACGCGAGGGTGACATTGATGGCGGCGCCGTTCTCAAGGGTGAGGACCCCGAGTTGGGCGGCCTCAAGCTGCCCGGTGCCAAGCGGGGGTCGGGCAGAGGTTGCGGGCAGGGGCTCACCCGCTGGCGCAATGCCAGCAGCGGCGAGCCCCTCGATGCCCGCGGCGTCGGTGGGGATGTCGAAGGCGGAGTCCGGTGGGCTATCGCCCTCCGGACATGGCGTTGCGTCCGACGACATCGTCGTGCTCAGGAGGCTGCGGCTGCGAGCGCCTGGTCAAGGTCGGCCAGGATGTCATCGATGTGCTCAATGCCAATCGAGAGGCGGATGAGGTCCTCGGTGACGCCCGTCGTCTCCTGCTCGTCGGCGGTGAGCTGCTGGTGCGTGGTGGAGGCCGGGTGGATGATCAGGCTCTTGGCGTCGCCCACGTTGGCCAGCAGGCTGAAGAGCTTGACGTTGTCGATCAGCTTGCGGCCGGCGTCCACGCCGCCCTTGATGCCAAACGTGATCATCCCGCCGAAGCCGCCCTTGAGCGTCCGCTTGGCCACGTCGTGCGACGGGTGGGAGGCGAGGCCCGGGTAGTTCACCCACGCCACATCGGGGCGCGCCTGCAGCCACTGGGCCACCGCGAGGGCGTTGGCGCTGTGGCGCTCGATGCGCAGCGGCAGGGTCTCGAGGCCCTGGATCAGCTGCCAGGCGTTGAACGGCGAGAGCGCCGCGCCAAGGTCGCGCAGACCCACGACGCGGAGCTTCAGGATGAACGCCAGCGGGCCAAACGCGCCGGTATAGCTGATGCCGTGGTAACTGGGATCGGGGGCAACAAAGTCATCGTGGAAGCGGGGGCTGGCCGCCCAGTCAAACTTCCCGGAGTCAACCACGACGCCGCCGATGACCGTGCCGTGGCCGCCGATCCACTTGGTGGCCGAGTGGATGACGATGTCCGCGCCCTGCTCGAAGGGGTGCGCGAGCAGCGGGGCAAACGTGTTGTCCACGATGACCGGGACGCCTGCCGCATGGGCAACGTCCGCGATGGCGCGGATGTCCGCCACGTCCAGACGCGGGTTGCCGATGGTCTCGAGGTACACCGCACGCGTGTTCTCGTCGATGGCGGCGGCATAGTTGGCAGCGCTGGAGCCGTCCACGAACTTCGTGGTGATGCCCAGCTTTGGCAGCGTGTAGTGGAACAGGTTGTAGGTGCCGCCGTAGAGGCTGGTGCTGGCGACGATGTTCTGCCCGCTGCGGGCCAGGTTCAGGATGGCGAGTGTCTCAGCCGCCTGACCGGATGCCAGGCCCAGCGCTGCAACGCCGCCCTCAAGCGCGGCAACCCGCTGCTCGAACACGTCGGTGGTGGGGTTCATGATCCGCGTGTAGATGTTGCCGAACTCCTGCAGCCCGAAGAGGCGCGCAGCGTGCGCGGCGTCGTCAAAGACGTAGGAGGTCGTGGCGTAGATCGGGACGGCCCGTGCCTTGGTGGTGGGGTCGGGCACCTGGCCGGCGTGGAGGGCCTGGGTCTCGGGGCGCAGGTTGCCAAGGCCGCTGGGGTCGAAGCTGCTCATCTGGGGTGTTCTCCGTCGTGTCCGTGTTGGGAGGGGGGCGGGTTGTGTGGCGTTCGTCGAGGGGCCCTGCTGGGTCTGTCTCGGCGGCTACCCGTCGTTTGTGCCGGAGAACAAAAGAACCGCGAACCTCATTGGTTCGCGGCCCCGGGACCTCGGTACCGAGATCCCCGCTGTCACTCGCTGGCTGTCAGCGCGCGGAGAACCCGGCACCCGTCTCCGAACGACGGGGCCGCCCACGCATGCACATCAGCCAGGAAACGGTTGTGTGAGTCATCAGGACGCGGATGGTGCGGGAGGCGGGCCCTATTCGTCAAGCGACCCGCTTCGCCGCAACCGAAACGCAATCGATCCCCGGGCGCGGCGCCGCACGCCCGCACGCCCGCACGCCCGCCCGGAATTCACCGGTGACTCAGGGCGAGGGCCTGCGTGGACGACTCGACGCCCGAACCGGCGCTTTGGGGCGGGGGTTCTGCACGCGGCAACGCCCCCTGAGTCTGCAGTGACTTCGGGGGGCGCTGCGCCGACGCCTTACGGGGCCGGCGTCGCGCTCGCGGCAGCCCGCGCGCTCATGGATGAAAAGTTCATGATCCCGCTCTTCACAGAGTCGGGACTCTGAAGGTTCGGCGCGTTCTTCATGATCCCGCGCACCAGATGCACGGGACCATGAAGTCTTCATCGGGAGGCGCGTCAGGTGCCGCGCGGCGCCAAGTGCCGGTTACGGGGCCGGCGTTGCGACTGGGCCCTGGCCGAAGCCGTTGCCCATCATGCCGCGACCGCCCATGCCCTGGCCCATGCCGCTGCCCCTCATGCCGCCGCCGTTGGCGCCGCCCATCATCGTCCGCATCCAGCCGCGGCCAAGGGTCTGCAGTTCAGCCAGCGTGATCTTGCCGTCAGCCATCAGCGCGGAGAGTGTCCGCAGTGGGCTGTCGCCCGGGAGCTGGTCAATCTCGGCCTGGGTGATCTCGCCGTCCGCGAGGAAGCCGCGGATCTGCGCCATCTCGGCCTGCCGCTCGGCGCGCTGCGATGTCAGCGCGTCCACGATGGCCGTCTTCTGCCCTGATGTGATGGTCCCCTTGGTGACGAGCTCGTCGAGGACGTTGGTGAGGCCCGGGCCGACGGCTGGCTTGGTGCTGGCGGCCGGCGTCGCGCTTGCACTGGGAGCTGCTGGGGTGGACGTCGCTGCAAACACGGCGCCAGCGCCGCCGACGAGGAGCAGCCCGGCGAGCGGGATGACGATGGCGGTTCTGCTGAGCTTCACGATGAGCCTCCGTGTGCGGATGTGAGGGACGCGCCCGGTGGCGCTTGGGATGCCCCCATCGTCTGCGCGGCGGCTCAAGGCTGGCCGGGTGTGGCCTGTGAAGCGGCTGTGAGGATTGGCAGCCCGATGCCGAAGGTGGCGCCCCCGCCGGGTGTGACCTCGTGCCAGAGCTGGCCACCCAGGGCGGCGATGATGGACGCGGCGATAGACAGCCCCAGACCGCTGCCGCCCGTGCGGTCGCCGTCACGGGCACGGCCGGCGTCGGCTCGGTAGAAGCGGTCGAAGATGTGCGCGGCGTGCTCGGGCGCGATACCCGGGCCATGGTCGATGAGGCGCAGTTCGGCCGTGTCACCCGTACGCTGGAGGACCATCTCCACCGGCGTCCCGGACGGTGTATGCGTTCGGACGTTTGCAATCAGGTTGCCCACCACCTGGCGCAGACGATCGTCGTCGCCCGCCACGGTCACACCCGGCTCGATGGCCGCCTCCAGTGGCCGCGACGTGTCCACGGCGCGGTGGTCGGCTGCTGCGTCATCGCAGATCCGCGACAGGTTCACGGGATCGCGGCGCAAGGGCCGTCCCTGGTCCAGCCGGGCCAGCAGCAGCAGGTCATCGACCAGCGTGCCCATCCGCCTGCTCTCCGTGCCGATGCGGTCCATCGCCGTGTCCAGAGCGGGCTTGTCCGCCAGACCGCCGGCCCGGTACAGCTCGGCGTAGCCGCGGATGGACGTCACCGGCGTCCGCAGCTCGTGCGAGGCGTCCGCCACAAAGCGACGGAGCCGGTCCTCGCTGGCCGCCTTCGCCGCAAGCGCCGCCTGCTGCTCGCCAAAGGCGCCCTCGATCTGGTCCAGCATCGCGTCAAAGGCCGCGCCCATCCGGCCCACCTCCGTGTCGTCATGCGCCACACCGGTCCGGTGCGAGAGGTCCCCTCCGGCAATCCGTTCAGCCGCAGCGGCAATACGCTCAATCGGCAGCAGCCCGGCTCGCAAGATGAGCCAGGCGACCAGCAGTAGGCCGGCGATCGTTAGCCCGCCAACAACGAACAGCGTGCGGATCAGGGCGCGGACCAAGCTGTCCACGCCGGTCAGTGGTGACGCGATCGCGAGAATCCCGCCGCCCATCCGCGCCTGGACGATCAGGACGTGGTAGCGCACGGTGCCGTCGGCGGACGGCATCTCCACGATCGTCCCGAGCGCGCCTGCTGGGACGCCGCCGGTCCATTCGGGCAGCAAGGGCAGGGGATCGGGGCTGTCGGCGTAGCCCGATGGGGTTGCGCTCACCACGCGGCCGTTGGCGCTCAGACGGAGGACCGCAAGCCTGCGACCAGCATCGTCTGTGACGGATGCCGCATTCATCATCGTGGCCATCGCCATGGGTCGTGCCGCCACGGTCTGCAGCTCGCGATCCACGGCGTCCAGCTGGCTGGCCCGCGTCAGCCCCACCAGCGCCACGCCTGCCACCACCAGCGCGACGGCGAGGATGGCGCCCAGCGAGAGGACCAGGCGTGCTCGCAGGCTCATGTCGAACGCGGCCTAGATGCCCGAGCCCGCGGGGCCGTCGGCGCGGAGCACGTAGCCAAAGCCGCGGACCGTCCGCAGCAGGCGCGGCTCGACATCGTCCAGCTTGCGCCGCAGGTAGCTGACATACGTTTCGACGACGTTGTCCTCGCCGTTGAAGTCGTACTGCCAGACGTGGTCCAGGATCTGCTGCTTGGACAGCACGCGCTCGGGGTTCAGCAGGAAGTAGCGCAGCAGCCGGAACTCGGTGGGGGAGAGCTCGGCCTCGCGGCCGGCGCGCCAGACCTGGTGACGGTCCTCGTCCATCTCGAGATCCCGATAGCGCAGCCGCGGCGCTGGCGCGTCCGGCCCGATGCCCGCGCGGGAACGCCGCAGGAGCGCGCCTATGCGGAGCGTGAGCTCCTCAAGCGAGAACGGCTTGGTGACGTAGTCGTCGCCTCCGCGGACAAAGCCGGTCACGCGGTCGTCTTCGGAGTCGCGGGCGCTCAGGAAGATCACGGGGACGAAGTCGTGCGCAGCGCGGAGCCGCCGACACACTTCAAAGCCGTCGATGTCGGGGAGCATGACGTCAAGGACCACGAGATTGGGCGCAGCCGAAGCCGCCGCGTCCAGGGCGGCAAACCCCGTGGCCGCCACGGTCACCTGATAGCCCATGTACCGCAGGGCCGTGGCGAGGAGTTCCGTGATGGCGGGCTCGTCGTCCACAACAAGGATCCGGGGCGTGGGCTGGTCGTTCTGCGCGCTCTGCACGTGTTCATCATCGCGCGCCAACGCTGAGAGGTTGCTGTGAGTTCACCGTGAATGCGTCGTGCGCCGCCCCCGGTCCGGCCTCCCGCCGCATTGGCCGCCGCCTATCATCGGCGCATGCCTGAGTTGCCTGCCACGTTCCGTGCCTTTGTTGTCGACAAGCCGCAGGGCGGCGCCTTCAGCCGCGGTATCCGCGATTTCGCCACAGCCGATCTGCCGCCAGGCGAGGTCACCGTGCGCGTGGGCTGGTCCGGCGTCAACTTCAAAGACGGGCTGGCCGCCCGGGAGGACGGACGAGTTGCGCGGTCCTACCCGCTGGTTCCGGGGATTGACTTGGCGGGCGTGGTGGTCGCGTCTGCGGACCCGGCCTTCCCGGTGGGCTCTGCGGTGCTGGCCAACGGCTACGACATCGGCGTTGCCAGCCACGGC
>CAIXZV010000613.1 GCA_903924005.1 uncultured Chloroflexota bacterium
ATGCTGCGTCAGACGGGAGCGGCAGGCCGCTGCCGCCGAGCGCGCTGCCGCCCGAAGCCGATGCCATTGCGCGGGCGCTCGATGCCTGGCGGGACCTTGGCGTGGGGCACGTGCAAGTCGACCTGCGGCCGGCCGGCGTAGCGGTGATTGACCTGCTGGCGGACGCGATGGCGCTCCACCGGGGCGTCCGATGAGCGACGAGGCTCCCCTCCCCGAGTCCCTCCCCGCGCACGTCGCCGCCAACCGAGCGGCGTGGGACGAGTACGCCGCGGACTATGTTGCTGCGGGCGAGCGCGAGTGGCGCGTCCAGCCCGGCCACGAGACCTGGGGCGTGTTTGGCCTCCCCGAGGCGGATCTGCGCCTGCTCCCCGACAACCTCGCGGGTCTTGACGCCATCGAGCTTGGCTGCGGCACGGGCTACGTGTCCGCCTGGATGACCCGGCGCGGCGCCCGCGTGGTGGGCATCGACAACTCGCCGCGCCAGCTTGAGACCGCGCACCGGCTCCAGACCGAGCACGGGCTGGACTTCCCGCTCATCCTGGGGAATGCGGAGGCGGTCCCCTACCCCGATGCCTCCTTTGACTTCGCCATCAGCGAATACGGCGCCGTGCTCTGGGCAGATCCCCTCGTCTGGGTCCCAGAGGCCGCCCGCCTGCTGCGCCCCGGCGGCCGCCTGCACGTGCTCACCAACAGCTACCTGTCCTTCCTGACGGGTCCGGATGAGCCCGATGCGCCAAATGGCGACACCTTGGTCAGGCCCTGGTTTGGCCCGCGCCAGATGGTCTGGAAAGGCGAGACGTCGGTGGAGTTCCACCTGCCGCCCGCCGACTGGATCCAACTGTTCCGCGCCAACGGCTTCGAGATTGAGGAACTCCTGGAGCCTCCGGTCCCCGCCGAGGCCACCACCCGCTACGTCTATGCGACGGGCGCCTGGGCCAGCCAGTGGCCCGTGGAAACAATCTGGAAGGTCCGCAAGCGCAGCTAGCAACGCGACGCGAGGCGACGCGAGCAAGCGCTCCCCATTCGGTTACTATGCTCGCTCCGGTAGCGTCAGGGGAGTGAGCGCCGGATCCCGGAGAGCGTGAGGGGCGCGTGGATCCGACCGAGCCGGTACCCGAGACACCAAAGATCCTGCCCGGGCCGCCGCAGACGCCAGTCGCGGGGGCCGTTGCGGCGATCATCGCCGCCGCGCGCCTCGTCGCTTCACGGGTTGGCCCGGCCACCCGTGCCGTGGCCCATTGGGCCCGCACGGCACTCCTCCCCGCGCTCCGCCAGACCGCATCGAGGCTGGCTGTGGTGGCCCGGCGTGGCTGGGCCCGTCTTGATCCTCGGGCACGCGTGGGCGTCCTTGGCGGCGCTGGGCTCGTCGTGGTTGTGGCCATCGTGTTTGCGACGCTGGGTCATGGCGGTGGCATAACGCCAGGCCCGTCCGCCTCGCCCGCTCCATCCGCCGTGGCGACCGTGCCGACCCCCAGCCCCGCCCCCAGCCCCACCCTGAGCCCGGCCGACATGAACGCGCTCCTTTGGGCCGTGCTCCCGACACCGGCGACAACCGACACCGTCCTGCTCGTGGGGGACGCCGCGGCGCTCGACACCACGGAGCAGGGCTGGCTCACCGACCTGCGCAGCCAGCTTGGCAAGGTAGACGCCGTTGCCTATCGCGACGCCACGGCCGAGCGCTTGGGCGGGTACCTCGTGGTCTTCGTCATTGGCCAGAGCCCGGACCTGGATGTCACAGCTCTCGCAACCGCCCGCGCCGCGGGGGCCACCGTCCACCTCGTGGGACCCGCCGCCATGTATCGAGCACAGATCCTGGCGGCCACGCCATGAGGCGGCGTCGGATGCTGTCCGCTCTCCTCCAGCTCCTTCTGGCTGTCCAGATGGCAGCGGGATCGTCGCTCTTGCAGACCGCCCCGGCCCAGGCGGCGCAGGCGCCCACGGTAGCCGCGCCGAGCACCGCGCTGCAGGCCCCGACGCCCACGCCCCCGCCCGCCGCCGGGGGTGGCTGCACGGTTGACCCCGCGGCCGGGAACGGCGCCCTGCTGACAACCTGTCCCGACGCCGCGTCGTATGCGGCGTTTACCAGCGGTCTCCAGGTTGCGATGGACGCGCTCAAGGCCGGGTCGGCCACTGGTCGGCTCATCGTCACCTCCGACCCAGCCGGCGCCTCGGTGGCGCTCAACGGGGTTGATTCGGGTCTGACCCCGCTCGACATGGCGGTTCCGCCTGGTGTGTACCTCGTGCGGATCGCAAAGGACGGCTACGTCCCCTTCAGCCACGTGACCCAGGTGGCCGATGGCGTGCCAACCACCGTGGCCAAGGCGCTTGATCCGGCCGACACGGGCAACAGCGGCAGCTACAACTGGGTTCGGCCCGAGCAGATCATCAATCTCCTGGGCAGCGGCGGCTACCCGGGCGGCACCTTCGACATCACC
>CAIXZV010000614.1 GCA_903924005.1 uncultured Chloroflexota bacterium
CGGCGCCAGCGCAAACGCCAGACCGCCAAAGAACATGGCGAGACAGCCCACAAGGATCGCAAAGGCGAATGCCCCGCTCAGCGGGATCTGGTCACCAAGTGCGGCGTTGCCAAACGTGTTGGAGCTTGCGGTGATCGCGAGGGCCAACAGCACCTGGGTGATCCAGAGCAACGTGAGGTGCGCACCAAGCTTCTCCAGCGCGATGCGACGCTTGCCGTACGGCGTGGAGCCTACGAAGTCCAGGCTGCCCTTGGCCGCCTCGCCCGCCAGCGTGCCGGTAAGCGCAAGGATGGACCAGGCCGCCGTGCCCAGGAAGAACATGGCGCCGTACTTCCAGGTCATGTATCCGCCCAGCGTGCCGAGCTTTTCGCCCATGAGGGTGGCATTGCCAAACAGGTTGACCATCGCGGCCGGCATGGCGCTGACAAGCTTGTCCACGGCAACGCGATCGGCAGGCGTCTTGAACACCGACCCGATCGCCGTGCCCATCACCATCGCCAGGCCGGCAAAGATGCCAACGGCGATGAGGAACGAGAACCGCGAATCGCGAATGGTCTTGCCGTAGATGCTGCCGAAGCCGTAGATGCGGCTGAACGGCTTGGCAAGGGTCTGCGTGCTAGCGGCCATCGCTCACCGTCCCGGCCCCCGCCGCAGCGGCGTTCCCGTACTGCGCCAGGAACGTCTCCTCAAGACTGGGCTCGCGCGAGACGAAGTCCAGCAGCTCAAACTGCGCCGCCGCACGGACCACGGGCGTGATGGGCCCGGCCACGCGCATGCGCATCACGTGATCGGCCGCAACAAGCTCGCTCACACCCGGCAGGTTGATGAACGCCTCCGACGGCACCGCGCCCGAAAACCGCAACTCCACCTGGTGGTGGGCGAGGTCCCGCAGGCCATCAACCGTGCCCAGCTTCACGATTCGGCCGTCGCGGATGATCGCCACGCGATCGCAGCTCTTCTCCACCTCCGACAGGATGTGACTGGAGAGGAACACGGTGGAGCCGGCCTGCACGGTCTCGCGCAGGGTCGAGAAGAAGGTCTGCTGGACAAGCGGGTCAAGACCGCTCGTGGGCTCGTCCAGGATCAGCAGCTCGGGCCTGTGCTGCAGGGCGATGATCACGCCCACCTTCTGCTTGTTGCCCTTGCTGTACTGCTTGAACCGCTTCTTCGTGTCGAGGTCGAAGCGCTCGATGAGCGACGCCTGGTACGCCTTGTCCACGCCGCCGCGCAGGTTGGCAAAGTACTCAAGCGTCTGGCCACCGGTCAGCCGGTCATACAGGGCAAACTCGCCGGGCACGTAGCCGATGCGCTTGTGAATGGCCACGGGGTCCGCGGAGCTTTCGATCCCGAAGACCTTGGCCATGCCGCTCGTGGGGCGGATCAGGTCCAGCATCGTGCGGATGGTGGTGGTCTTGCCTGCGCCGTTTGGCCCAAGGAAGCCAAACACCTCGCCCTGGTTGACCTGCAGATCCACATCGATGATGCCGCGGCTCTTGCCGTAGGTCTTGGTGAGCTTTGCAAGCTCGATGACGGCGGTCATGGGCACTCCTCTTTCAGCTGAACCATGTCTGCAGGCCAGATCGGTCGATGAACGTGAAGGAACCAGGTTTGAGGCCGAGTATCCGCTCCACGGCCTCGTCGTACGCCGCCATGCGTTGCTCAACCTGGTCGAGCGTGATGCGGCCGTCGAGGGCGTCCAGCACCAGGACGCGCAGTACGTCGGCGGAACCTGTGAGCAGGGCGATCAGGACAGAGGCGGTGTCGGCCGGGCTGTCGGTTGTGAAGTCGCCCTCAGCCGCGCCCTGGGCGATGATCGCCTCGAGCATCGGCGTCATGGCGGCCATGCCGGCGGCGTTTGCCCGGAACCGCACGAGGTCGTTGCCGGGAGCCAGCCATGAGCGGATCAGCGCCAGCAGCAGGTCGCTGCGCTGCGCCTTCCAGACACCTGCCGTGGCGAACACGGCGCGCAGCTTGTCGGTGGCGCGCATGGCAGGGTCCGCGGCGATGGGCGCAAGCACGGGCGCGATGGCGGTGGTCATCCGCTCGATGACGGCCTCGAGGATGGCCTCCTTGCTGCGGAAGTAGTGGTAGATCGCCCCGCGCGAGCAGCCCAGCTCGTCTTGGACATCCTGGATGCTCATGCGGTCATAGCCGCAGGTGCGAATCAGCCCCTCCGCCACGTCGAGGATCTCGTCGCGGCGGACTGCGTGCGCGGTGGCGTTCAGCGTGCGGGCCATTGGGCTGTCTGGGTGCCTGTGTATTCTCCGACCGACTGTCGGTCGGATTATACGCCGCAGCGTCTAGCCGGCGCGGGCCGTCTAGGCCGTAATACTCACCGGGGTGGTGATAACGGGTGTGCGGCGGCGCTTGACGCCCGCGGCGTGCGTGAAACGCGGTCTGGCGAGCCCGCGATGGGCGGTTGCACTCACGTGGGTGGTATTACGGAATTGCGGGCGGTCAGACCCCGATGGGGTGCCAGACGGTCTTCATCTCCAGGAACGCGGCGATCCACTCAGGGCGCTCGGCGGCGCGGTCGTCCAGCCAGTCGAACTTGGCATCGGCGACACCGCGGGGACGGCGGGCAACGCGCTTGACGCTGTCCGCGGCGGCCTGCTCGGCGGC
>CAIXZV010000615.1 GCA_903924005.1 uncultured Chloroflexota bacterium
CGGCCAAGCGCACGCTCGGCCGTCTTGAGCGGCTGGCCGTCGGGTGTATCGCCCTCGCGGTTGCCGCCTGCGGGCTTGCAA
The DNA here is from genome assembly GCA_903924005.1 of uncultured Chloroflexota bacterium. Taxonomy (GTDB): domain Bacteria; phylum Chloroflexota; class Limnocylindria; order Limnocylindrales; family CSP1-4; genus CAIXZV01. The sequence goes on from CAIXZV010000615.1 coordinate 82, forward strand.
TGGGCGACGTGTCGGGCAGGTCGGATCGGCTGGTGGTGCTCGATGTGGGGCAAGGCGACGCAGTCCTTGTGGAGAGCCGGGACGGAGGCAGAATGCTCGTGGACGGCGGGCCGGATCCTGCGCGCCTGCTGGCGGAACTTGACGCGGTTGTCCCGCCATGGGACCGGCGGCTGGACGTCGTTGTGCTGACGCACCCGCATGAGGACCACGTGGCGGGGCTGGTCCGAGCGCTTGAGCGGTACCGCGTTGGCCGTGTGTTTGAACCCGGGATGCGCGGCAGCGGCCCGGGGTGGCGCGCATGGGACGCGCTGCTGGGCCGTCGCGGCGCGCCACCCCGCGCGGTCCTGGCGCAGGGCAGCGTCATCCGTCTCGGGTCCATCACGCTGCAGGTGCTCTGGCCGCAGGCCGGCGGTGTGCCGGTTGCGCCGGGCAGCACCGGTCGAGAGATCAACGACACGTCCATCGTGCTGCTGGGCGAAGCGGACGGGCGCCGCTTCCTGCTCACAGGCGATGCTGAAGACAACGTGGACCCAGCACTGATTGCCGCCGGGCTGCCCCACCTCGACGTCCTCAAGGTTGCCCACCACGGCAGCGCCACGGCCACCAGCGCCGCCTTCCTCGCCGCCACACGCCCGGCGATTGCGGTGATCTCGGTGGGGGCAGGCAACGACTACGGGCATCCGGCGCCATCAACGCTGGGACGGCTGCGCGCGGCCAACGCCCGGGTGTACCGAACAGACCTGGACGGGCGGCTCGAGGTCAGGTTCAGCGCGGGTGGCGTGACGGTGGCGCCAGGCGGCGCTCGGAAGACCGCCGCGGCGCCTCCCTACCGGTACGATCCATCGCATGACCGTCCCCAGCCGCCGCGAGGCGGCCCACCTGCTGCTCTCGCTCCAGCCGCCGGCGTGGCACCTGCGTCACGTGTGCGCGGTGGCGGACGTGGCCGCATTCCTCGCCCGGGGCGCAAAGGCGCGCGGGGCCTCAATCAACCCGCTCGCCGTCGAAACCGCCGCGCTCCTGCACGACGTGGACAAGCTGCCTGCTGCCGGGAAGCCCGGCCACCTCCGCCACGGTGACGGGTCGGCAGACTGGCTGGCGGCAAACGGGCTTACTGAGCTGGCTGCGCTCGTCCGTGATCACCCGGTGACGCGGCTCGCAGATGACGCCGAGGCCGAAACCGTCGCGGCCGCGGCGCTCGCCGCACGGATCGTCGCCTACGCGGACAAGCGGGCGGGGCAGGAACTCGAGTCCATGGACGAGCGGTTCCGCTCCTGGGACCGGCGATATCCAGACGGGTGGGACGCAGCTGTTGCCGCAATCGTGGTTGCGAGGGCACAGGCGCTGGAGCGCGACGTGTGCGCGGCAGCCGGTGTGGAGCCGGAGCAGGTTCGCAGGCTCCGCTGGTCCCGGCGCGCGCTGCAGGAGGCCGCCGCATGACCGGGGACGTGCCCGTGGTGGCGTACTTCCATGGTGACGATGGCTGGGGGCTGAACCGGGCCGTGGACGACATCGCCAGACGGATTGAGCGCGACACCGGCACTGCGCCGGATCGTATGCGTCTGACCGGCAAGGAGGTGACGCTCGACGCGATCACCGGACCCGTCACCACGGCGCCCATGTTTGGCGGCGGGACGCTCCTGGTCGTGGTGGATCCGCCGCCGCTCACGCGGTCCAAGGAGTCCCGCGCCGCGGTGGAGCGGCTGCTTGCCAACGTTGCGCCCGGCAATGCGCTCGTGTTCCTCGAGGTCAAGACCGGCGGCAAGAAGCGCACCGCGTCCGCCGAGGATCTGGGCAAGCTCGTAGGGCAAGCGGGCGGCACGGTCACGCAGTTCCCGATGCCGACGGGCTCGGGCCTGACCGCCTGGCTCAACAGCCGCGCGCAGGAGCTGGGCGTGACGCTGGAGCGCCCGGCGGTCACGGAGCTTGCGCAGCGGCTGGGCGGTCTCGTCACCGAGGGCGACGTCGGCCGCGAGACCTTGGGCGAACTTGCCGTGCAG
>CAIXZV010000616.1 GCA_903924005.1 uncultured Chloroflexota bacterium
GCCAGCGGATCGGCTGGCCGAGCCAGAAGGATGCGGGCTTCTGCCAAATGGTCGGCCAACCGCGTCTCGGGCTCCTGATGACGGTGCGCAGGCCAGGCCATGCGCCCATCCGCGTACGAGATGTCGTGCAGCGACGCCGGCGGCTCCGGCAGACCGCGCCGATGACGCCAAAGCCCCGTGGCCGGGTTGAACGCGTACTGGGGCAGCAGCCGCCAGCCCTCGGCTGCCACAAGGTCCACGGCGTCCAAGATGAACTCGAACACCGCGTCGCTGATGAAGTAGTTGAAGTTCACCCGCACCCAGCCGGGCTTGATCCCCTCGCAACCGCGCGTGATCTCACGCTCAAACGCGTGGGACTGCTCAATGTCGATGCCCAGCAGCCGATGACCGTACGGCCCCGCGCAGGAACAGCCGCCGCGCGACTGGATGCCCAACAGGTCGTTGAGCAGCGCCACAATGAAGTTGTGGTGCAGGTATCGGCCGTCATGGCGGACCACAAACGACACAATCGAGAGCCGCTCCGCCTGATGGCTACCAAGGATCTCGATAGCCGGGTTGGCCTCCCAGCGGTGGAGCGCGCGGTGGATGAAATCAGACTCGCGCTCGCGGATGGCGTCCACGCCCACGGCCGCCTTGAGTTGGAAGACCAGCCCCGCCCTGATGGACTCCACGATGGCGGGCGTGCCGCCCTCCTCGCGGTGCTCCGGGTCCTTCACGTACGCGTGCTCCATCGGGTTCACGAAGAGCACCGTGCCGCCGCCAGGCATGGCCGGGACGCGGTTCCGGAAGAGCTCCCGGCGGGCAACCAGAACACCGGGCGTGCCGGGGCCGCCGATGAACTTGTGGGGCGAGATGAACACCGCATCCTTGTACGCGCCAGGGTCGCCTTCGGCATCCATCTCAATGGAGACGTATGGCGCGGCGGCGGCAAAGTCAAAACAGGCCAGCGCGCCGTGCTGGTGGAGCAGGCGGGCGATGCCGCTGGTGTCCGAGACGATGCCCGTCACATTGGAGGCGGCCGAGAAGCTGCCAATCTTGAGCGGCCGGTCCTTGTAGCGCTCCAGCTCCTCGCCCAGACGGGTCTGGTCAATCTCGCCGTCGGCGTCCTCACGGATGGTCACCACGTCGGCAATCGATTCGCGCCATGGCAGCTCGTTGCTGTGGTGCTCATACGGGCCGATAAACACCACGGGCCGCTGGTCCGCCGGGATGGACGCGCGGAAGCCGTACCTGTCGTCCATCTCGGACGGGAGGCGGATACCCAGGACGTCCACCAGCTTGTTGATCGCCGCGGTGGACCCAGATCCGGTGAAGATCACTGCATGGCGTTCCCGACTGCCGCCCACGCCTTCCAGGACCAGCCGGCGCGCCTCCTCGCGGAAGCGGCTGGTCTGGAGCCCGGTCCCGGACGATTCGGTGTGCGTGTTGGCGTACAGCGGCAGGACGTTGTCCCGGATGTAGTCCTCAAGAAAGCTCAGGCTCCGGCCAGACGCGGTGTAGTCCGCGTAGGTGACACGGCGGATGCCAAAGGGACCGGCCACCGCCTCGTCATCGCCAATCACCGACGCGCGGACAAGGGCCAGCAGCGCGTGCCGGTCAGGCGCCGTGGCTGGGCGGGTGGGCGTTTGGGGATCCATCGCTGTGCAGTCTAGGGACGCCGGCGCGACGGCGCTGGCGCGTTACGGTGTGGGCGTGGGCCCGACGGAGGGCGCAGGTGTCGGCGTGGGCGTTGGGGTTGGCACCGGCGTGGGCGAAGGCGTGGGGGTGGGGGCGGGCGTCGGTCTCGGCTGCGGGGTGATGGCTGTGATCCGATACGGCGCGAGGCTGGCGTAGCGGAAGTTGTCCACGTCCACGCCGCCGCTGACGCCGGGCACAGAGCCAACGTCCGAGTACTGCCAGAAGGTCCAGCCGTGGCCGCCCCAGTTGCTCGCGGGCACGATCGGCCCACTCGCGCTGGTCCAGTGCGCCACCCAGAGGGGATCGCCGGCGGCTGCCTGCACTGTCGAGTTGGCGAGATGGGAGCTCCACAGCGATGGGCTGGTGTAGATGATCGTGGGCAGACCCGTCTCGTACCAGATCTCGTCGGTGAAGGCCTTAACCCATACCTGCACCTGCGCCGCCGTGAGCGACCCGTACACCTCCAAGTCGAGGACCGGGAACAGGTCGCCAACCTTCAGCTGCGCCTTCGCGACGAAGTTCGCCGCGTCCAGCGCGCCGTGGTCAGCACCCAGGTCGGGCCGCGCAAAGTGATACGCGCCGATGACCAGACCGGCCCCGGTGGCGTTGGTCCGGTGGGTGGCGTAGACCGGGTCGGCGTAGCCGGTGCCCTCGCTCGCCTTGATGAAGACAAACGTTCTGCCTGAGGCGGCAACAGAGGTGTAGTTCACACCCGTCTGCCACATGCTTACATCAATCCCCTGCATATAGGGGTTGGGCGTGGGCGTGGCGTGGGCGTCGGCGTGGGGACAACGGACGCTGACGCCGAGGCGATCGCGGTAGGCGACGGGGTGGGAGTGGGGCTTGGCGACGGGGACGGGGACGGGGACGGGGACGGGGACGGGGCGACTGGCGGCGCAGTTGCCAGGAGCACGCGCGCGACGTACAGGTACGTGACGCCGTAGAGCGTCTTCACGCTCTTGCCGTTGATGCTCACGATCCTGTACCAACTGGTGCCCGTGGTGCTGGTGCCGCACCCTGCCGTCCACTTGCCACCGGCGACGGAGCCGTTGGAGACCACCTTGGCGCCCGATGCGAGCGTGACCTTCTTGAGCGCGGTTGTGGCGGCGCTGCTCCTGGCCACGACGCCATCACACCGTGCATACAGCGTGGTGGACACGCTGACCACCTTGAACAGGCCAGCCGCTGCGTAGAGATATGTGACGCCGTACAGCGTCTTGACGCTCTTGCCGTTGATGCTGGTGATCCGATACCAGGTGGAGCCCTTCCGGGTTACCCCACCGCAGAGGCTCGCGTAGGCGGCGCCCGCGACGGTGGCGATCGCAACCACCTTGGCTCCGGCCGACAGCGCAACCTTGCGGGCTGCGGTCGACGCGGGCTGGGTGCGCACATTGACGCCGGCGCAAAGCGGCGTCAGCGACCACGTTGAGGCGGCGACTGGGGTGGGGCCGCCGGACCACACGCCGCTCATCGCAACCAGCACCGCCAGCGCTGCCGCCACGAGCGGCCGAAGCGGCGGGAATGACGCTGTTGACGGAATCGACAGGGTTGACAGCCTGGGCCAGACAGCCCGCAAACGAGCCGAGGCGGGCGGGGCGGGACGAACGGGCGAGATTGACAAGCGGCCTCCAGGTGCGCCGCTAGGGTAGCGGACACGTGCTTGATCCTGCATGGGCGCTAATGGGTGCACCGCAGCGAGCCGATGGTCCCGCCCAGCTGCCAAGGGCGCGGCATCCGCCGACGGCTACAATCGGCGATGTGTCCCGCGCCTACACACCCGCCGAAGCCGATGCTCTGATCCCAGCGATCGCTGCGCTCATCGAGCGCCTGCGGGCGCTGCGCGACGAAGTTGTGACCCTGCGCGATGCATACCTGGACCGCGAGACGGTGGTGCTTGAGGAACTCATCGATGCCGGGGCCTCGGATCACGCCGCGCTGGGTGTGGACGCTGCGCAGGAGCCGCTTGACGAGGAGCTCCGCCGCCTTCGGCTGCGCATCCGGGGGCTTGTGGATCAGATGCAGGCAGACGCCGCGTGGCTCGATGACCGCGAGATTGTCTTGCGCGACATTGCCACGGGGCTGCTGGACTTCCCGGGCGACGCAGACGGACAACGAGTGTGGCTGTGCTGGCGCCGCGGCGAGACGAGGGTTGGCTACGTCCACGGGCGCGACGAGGGCTACTCGCGCCGCCGGCCAATCGGCGAGTTCAACCTCAAGGGCACC
>CAIXZV010000617.1 GCA_903924005.1 uncultured Chloroflexota bacterium
CGGTCACCGCAGGAGCGATGCGGCAAAGGCCAGCAACTCCTCGCAGTCGCGCTCGGTCATGCCCTCGATCATGTCGGTCTGCACCAGCATCGTGGGCTCGCGGCGGTGGTCAGCCCAGGCCCACTCGTCTGGACCAAGATCGTCGTCAATCCACGCCGCCGCACGGGTCCCCACCGCCTGCATCACCGCCGGCAGCTTCGTCCACTGCGTGTCCGGCCGATCCAGCTCCACCACCGGCAGCATCGGCAGCCCAAGCTGCGGCGACAGGTCGGTGTTGGCGGCGTTGCCCCAGCGCGTCGCCCAGTGGATGTCAAAGGCTTCGGCCAGACGACCGACAGAGGCCGCCGCTCCCTCTACCAGACCCACGGTTGGCCACCAGCTGCCGTCCGGCCGCTCAACCGAGGAGGACACCACCAGGACGCCGTCAATGTCGAGAAACAGGATGGGACGTTCGCCCCGCGCGTGCTGCATGCCATCGTTGTCGCACGCATCGGGGCCAAGTGCAACCCCGGACGCGGGGCCGGTCGGCCCTGTCGGGCGATGTTGTGAGGGGCGACGATCAAGCTGCCGATCGCGGGCAGGTAGGTCGCAGGCGGCACTTGGTGGAGGTCCGAGATGCGTGGGCTGCTGCGTCTTGTCGTGGTGCTGGCTGTGCTCGTGGGCCTCGCGGCCGCTGGCGTTGCGTACGCGGGTGTGATCCAGGTGCCCGTGCTCTCCGCCGCGTTTGGCATGGACAAGCCGCTGGACCTTGGCGCGATGAAGCCGGATCCCGCGGGCTACGCTGCGTTCCAGAAGAAGCACGGCCTCAAGCACACGTCGCCCGACGCCAACTACACGCTGTCCTCGCTGCACCAGTTCTCGGGCAGCTATGCGCTCGACGAATTCATCCCCGAGTCCATCATCATGGCAACCCGCACCATCAGCGGCTACTCCGCCACAATCCACGACGTGCAGGTGAAGTTCCACGCGGGCTCCGCCACGGTTTCCGCGTTCCTTGACGCTGGCCCCTTTGGCTACCCGGTCTCAGGCCCCGTGAAGGCGGACTTCAAGATTGCGGTCCTCGGCCCGAAGGCCGTCAAGGTCACCCTGGATGCGGTGGAGTTTGGGCGTGTCGGCATCCCGGGCGAGTTGCTCACCAAGGCAGAGGACGCCCTGAGCGGCTACCTCGCCACCCGTCTGGTCGGGATTGACGGACTCAACATCGAGAAGCTGGAGCTTCGCGAGGGCGGCGTGTACTTCAAGGGCACGCTGCCGAACACGTTTGGTTCCGACTTGCCGAAGCCGGGCCAGCTGCCCTGAGGGGAGGCTCGCTCAGGCCGTAAAGAGGCTGCCGAACGCGGCGGCGTCAATCGGGCGGTCATCAGCCTGCAGGCCAGCTAGGCGTCCCGCAAGACCGAAAAGTGCGGCGGGTGCTGCTCCGCTGTCAAGCAGCGAGCGCACCGACGTGTCGCCGTGCGCCTTGGAGAGCTTGCGTCCCGTCGCAAGGCGGACCAGCGGGTGGTGCAGGAACACCGGCGGCGTGTCGCGGCCAAGTAGCTTTGCGAGCCGAAGCTGGACCGGCGTGGCCTCAAGAAGATCGCGCCCGCGGATGACCAGGTCCACGCCGTGACGCATGTCGTCCACCACCACGCAGAACGCGTAAGTCCAGTTGCCCTCGCGGTCGCGCACAGCAACGTCGCCCGTCCCTGCAGGCTCGTCGGCCATGGGTCCCGCCAGCAGGTCAACCCACAGCTCGGAGCCGGCGCCCACGGCTGCCCGCAGCGTGATCGCGCCGTCGTCGTCGAGTCCCAGCGCGCGGCAGCCGCCGGGGCAGCCGATGCCGCGCCACGCTCGGCCGCGCCGCGTCTCGTACTCGGCAAACGTTGCCCGCGAGCAGGCGCACGCATACACCAGGCCGGTCCCGCGCAGACGCTCCAAGGCCGCCGAATAGGCATCGCCCGAGTTGGACTGGCGGTACGGCGTGGGGCCGGCGCGGAAGGCGGCGATGGGCGGCTCGTCTGGCACGAGGCCAAGGCGCTCCAGATCCTCAAGGAGTGCGGTCTCGTACTCGGGCCGGGAGCGCTGGCGGTCATGGTCCTCGATGCGCAGGATCACGCGGCCACCCGTGGCCCGGGCGACGCCCCATGTGTAGAGCGCATTCACCAGGTGCCCAAGGTGCAGGTGCCCGGTGGGCGCGGGAGCAAACCGGGTGACCGGTGCCACCGGCAGCACGCGCGGGTCCGGCCGGGCGCCACCCGTGACGACTGGCATGAAAAGCGCCTCGCCAACCGCGCTGGCCTCGGCCGCTTCGTCCATGGCCCCCGGCTGCTCCGTCACCGGTCGCGGTCGTGCGACTCGATGCTCCGGGTCGCCGCCATGATCCGCCGGTAGATCGACAGCAGGTCCGCCTGGGCAATCGGCCCCCGGTTCTCCATCGCCACGCGCAGCAGGACCTCGCGTTCGCGCTCAGGATCGTGGACGGCGCGCCGACCGGCCACGGCCTTCGCCTTGCCAGCGGCGCGGCCCAGCTCGGCCCGCTGATTGAGCAGCGCGACGATCCGCTTGTCCAGCGCGTCAATCTGGTCGCGAACATTCAGCAGGTCGGCGGCCGCCCCGTCGCGCTGCGCGGGCGTTGGTTTTGGCTTCTGGGTGACCTCGTTATCGCTCATGCGTGATCTCCGGGACCTGCGCCAAACCGCGCGGCAATGGCGTCAAGCGCCAGCAGATAGCCGCGGGCGCCCTGGCCCACGATGGATTCGGTGGCGATGTCGTGAAGGAAGTTGACTTGGCGAAACGCGTCACGCTTCCACGGGTCAGACAGGTGGACCTCCCAGAACGGTCGGTCAACCGCAAGCAGCGCGTCACGCAGGGCAACAGAGGTATGGGTGAGGCCGGCGCCGTTCACAACGGACGCGTCGTAGTCCCGCGTCTGGATGCGGTCGATCAGCGCGCCCTCGTGGTTGGACTGGAAGAACGCAACCGTCAGGCCCAGCACGGCCGCGTGCGCAGCGATCATGGCGTGGATCTCGTCAAGCGTCTGGCGCCCGTAGATCTCCGGCTCCCGTGTGCCAAGCATGTTCAGATTTGGCCCCTGGAGCACCAACACGCGCGTCACGATCGAGCCTCCCGTCCGGCCAGAACTGACGCCACCGCAGACTCGATGGCGGCCTGCGGCACGTCGTCGCGGATGACCACGCCGTCTGCCGTGGGCAGCACCCAGCGCAGGCGGCCGCCGCTGTGCTTCTTGTCCGTGCCCATTGCCGCCAGCACATCGGCTGCGGGGTAGGGGAGCGTCGCCTCGCCCAGACCAAGACGGTCCAGCAGACGCTCGATGCGCGCGCCGCGGCTTGGGGGCGTCAAGCCAAGCGCCAGCCCAATGCGAACCGATGCCCGCAGGCCGTACGCCACGGCCTCCCCGTGGAACAGCGTGGCGTACCCGTCGGCTGCCTCAAGCGCGTGGCCCACGGTGTGACCGAGGTTCAGCGCGATCCGGCCGCCCGAGGCTCCCTCTTCGCGCTCATCGGCCGTGACCACGTCAACCTTTGCCCACCCGGCCCGCTCCGCAGCCTCAGCCACGGCGCCATCGTCAAACGCACTCGCTGCGCCGCGCGCAATGGCCGGGCCGTCCGCTTCGAGCATCGCAAACAGCGCCTCGTCGCCCAGGGCCGCCATCTTGACGATCTCGCCCAGGGCTGCGCGCAGCTGGCGATGGGGGAGCGAGCGCAGGAGGGCCACATCCAAGATGACGGCGGCCGGCTGGTGGAACGCGCCCAGGAGGTTCTTGCCCTCCGGCAGGTCCACGCCGGTCTTGCCACCGATGGACGAGTCCACAGCGGCCAGCAGCGTCGTGGGGACGCCAATCCACGGTACGCCGCGCAGGTACGTGGCGGCGAGGAACCCGGCCGGATCGCCCAGCGCACCGCCGCCGATGGCGATCAGCGGCTCGCGGCGCTCCACGCGGAGACGGGCGAGCTCACGCGCCGCATCCTCAATGACCGAGAGACGCTTGGCCTCCTCCCCCCCGGGCAGCAGCACGGTGTCCACGGGCCAGCCCATGGCGCGCAGCGCCTCGGCGATGCCTTGGCCTGCTGCGCCCCACGCGCCGGGCTCGCTCACCAGCACGGCGCGGCGGGCCTCAAGCGCACGAAGCGCGCCGTCGATGGCGGTTGCGGCAATCCCGTCGCCAACCACGATCTCGCCGATCTTGGTGCTTGCTCGCAGCAGGACGGTCCCCGACGAGGCGGGCGCCTCGAGGAAGCGCTCCACCGCAGACACAACTGAGGTGGCCTCTGCAACGCCGTTGACCTTCTCGCCCGGAGCGTAGAAGCGGGCGCGGGCTGCCGCCTGTGCGCGGATCTTGGCCAACGGATCACCGCCCTGGACCAGCGGCCGGACCACCGGGGAGCGGCGCAGGCGCTGGGCCAGCAC
>CAIXZV010000618.1 GCA_903924005.1 uncultured Chloroflexota bacterium
CTGGTTGAGGCAGGGATCCTGAGCGGTGACGAGCTTGAAGCCATCGTGCGTGAGGATCTGGCGCCATTGCTGGGCGAGCGGGACGGGGCAGGGGAATTTGTCTTCCCGCGGCCACCGTCCGCCAAGATCGACACGCTGCTGCTGGGCTGCACGCACTACCCGCTCCTGCGGCCCCTCCTCGCGAGCATTGTGGGTGACCGCGTTGCGATTGTGGACTCCGCCACAGCCACCGCTGCCACCCTTGCCGAACTGCTCTCTGTGAACGGCCTTGAGGCGCCCGGGACAACGCGTGGCACGGCTGCCGATCCCGGAGCTGCGGGACATTCGCGCCCAAGCGAGGTCTACGGCGCGCCGCCGACGCATCGTCAGCTGACCACCGGTGACGTGGAGGTCTTCCACTCGATTGCCGCGCGGATGTTTGGTGAGGCGTTCCCCGACATTGACCCCATTACGCTGCGGGAGCTGGGCTGATGGCCACCGCGCCGTCGTGGCGGCCACGCGGCCAGCGGGCGGGCGGCGGGCGGGCGGCCGGCGGGCGTGGGAACTCGGACACGCGGCTGCTGCAGGCGGGGTTTCTGGTTGGCGCGGTGATCGGCGCGGCGATGACCGTGGCCGGACGCAGGCTGGAGCACCAGGCGCGGTCCGCGGGTCTGGTGGATTGGCGCCGCGTCGAGGCGCTGGCTGAGGCGTCGCTGCGCAAGGCGCCCGGCTCGCTCACGGCGGATGAGCTGCGGGCTGTGGCGCCGGCCTATGCCGAGGCGATGGCAAAGGTGGTGCCTGCGCTCGAGGCTCGTCTTGGGACGCCGCTGCCTGGCGTCGTTGACCGCATCGCCGTCGTGGATCGGGGTGGCTGGGTCCGCGCAAACACCGTGGGTTTCGCCGCGCTGCTGGGCAAGCTTGAGGGGCGGCTCCTTGACCAGGTGCTGCCGCCCGGTGCGGGGCTTGGCGGCGCCGCGATGCTGCTCGCCAACCGATGGGTCAGCACGCGCCAGCTGGCGATGCTGTTGGGCTTCATGGGCCAGCGCGTGCTTGGACAGTACGACCTTGCGCTGCTGTCTGCCGAGGCCGTACCGGGGCGGCTGCTCTTCGTGGAGGAGAACATCCGGGCCACGGCTCTCGCGATGGACGTCCCGCTTGAGCCCTTTCGGGTCTGGATCGCGCTCCACGAGACAACCCACGCGTTTGAGTTTGAGGCGCACCCGTGGCTGCGGCCGTACCTGGCGGAACGGCTTGAGCGACAGGTCGCAATGTTCTCGCAGGACGCGTCCTCGCTGGGGCGTGACGCGCTCCGCGCGGTGGGGACGGCGCTGCGGGGCGACGGGCGCGGCGATGACCAGCACTGGCTGGAGCGCTTGATGAGCGGGGAGCAGCGGGTGCTGTTCCGCGAGATCCAGACGGTGATGAGCCTGCTGGAGGGCTTTGGGGACCACGTGATGGACGCGGCCGGGAAGGACCTCGTGCCGGGTGTGGAGCGCATCTCCGCGCGCTTCCACGGACGGCGAACGAACCGGACGCCGTACGAGCGGGCCATGCTGC
>CAIXZV010000619.1 GCA_903924005.1 uncultured Chloroflexota bacterium
CGGTGGGCGGTACCGATGGCGGATCAGCCCGCCGGGAGATCCCGCAGGTCCCGCAGTAGCGACGGAACAGCGTCCGCAAACGCCTCGCGCCAATCGCGCATCGCCACGCCCGTGGGCATCGGCGTTGGCGCAAGCACGCCCCAGAGCGGAGGCACCGATGCACGCCGCCACGTGGAAGCGGGCACGTCCAGGGTGGGCACATCGATCGCAGCCGCCAGCAAGACCTCGCGCGCCCAGTCCGCACGCGACGCCCGGCCGCCGTTGACAAGGTGGTGAATGGCGGTGCGTGCGGGCGTCGCGGCCACCGCATCCGCCCCGAGCAGCTCCACGATCGCCTCGGCCAGATCCGGCGTGTAGGTGGGCACGCCAATCTCGTCCGCAACAACCTGCAGTGGGTTGCCCGCATCGCGGGCACGCAGCGCGGCGGCAGCAATCTTGGCCGGGAAGTCGTTGCCGGGCGGACCGTACAGCCATGATGTCCGCGCGATCCCGAGGCGGCCGCTGGCGCCAGGCGCTTCATAGGCCGCAATCGCCAGCCGTTCGGCCTCGGCCTTGGCGGCGCCATAGGGGTTGATGGGGTTGCGCGGATCCTCGGGGAGGTACGGCAGCCCATCGGTCCGGCGCCCGTCAAACACCTCGTTGGTGGAGATCACGATGAGGTCGATGCCGCGCTGCGCGCAGGCCACGGCCAGTTCGCCCACCGCGGTGCCGTTACGGCGCATCGCCAGCGCGGGGTCTTTGGCGCAGCCGTCAACGTCGGTCCAGGCCGCGGTGTGGACCACGGCCTCTGGCCGCTCCCGGTCCAGCAGGACGCCGATGGAGTCAGCTGTCAGCGCGTCCAGCTCCACCTCGGGCTGGTCCCAGCCGATTGGACCGCGCGGACCTGTGAACGGCGCGTCTTCCAGCGCCTGGATCAGCGCCCGGCCAAGCCGCCCAACGACGCCGATGACGGCGACGCGCATCAGGCCCCGCCACCCGCCGTCGACGCGTCGACAGCCGTACCCGCGGCCAGCCGATCGCCGTACTGGCGGGCGTAGTAGGCATCCCAGTCGCCGGTCTTGGCGCTGGCAATCCAGACAGGATTGTCGCGGTACCAGGCGACGGTCCGTGGCAGACCCTGCTCAAACGAGACCTGCGGCCGCCAGCCAAGCGCGGCCAGCTTTGACCCGTCCATCGCATAGCGGCGGTCGTGGCCGGGGCGGTCCGGGACGGTGCGCACCAGCGACCAGTCACGGCCGGTGGCGGCAAGGAGCTGGCCGATGACGTCGCGGTTTGGCAGCAGATGCTCGCCCGCCACGTTGTACGCCTCGCCGGCCACGCCATGCTGCAGGACAAACGCAATGCCGGCAGCGTGGTCGCTCACGTAGAGCCAGTCGCGGATCTGCATTCCGTCGCCATACATCGGCAGCGGCTTGCCGTCCAGGGCGTTGGTGGTGAACAGCGGGATGAGCTTCTCGGGGTGCTGGTGCGGACCATACGTGTTGGACCCGCGCGTCATCACAAGATCCAGCCCGTAGGTGATGTGGTAGGCGCGGAGCAACAGCTCAGACGACGCCTTGGCGGCCGCATACGGGCTGCGGGGCGCCAGCGGGTCTGTCTCGAGGCTGCGCTGGGGCGCCTCGATGTCGCCGTACACCTCGTCGGTGCTGACTTGAAGAAACCGTATGGGCCCACGTTCGCCGCGCACGGCTCGCTCATGCTCGCGCTTGACCGCCTCAAGCAGGACATGGACGCCAATGACACCCGTCCGCAGGAACGCCTCCGGGTCAAGGATGGAGCGGTCCACGTGCGTCTCGGCCGCCACGTTCACTACAGCGGAGACGCCGGCCACCAGCGGGCCAACCAGCTCCGGATCAGCGATGTCGCCGTGCACAAACGTAAAGCGCGCGGCCTGTTCGGGATCCTGCTCCACGGCCTCAAGGTTGGCGCGGTTCCCCGCGTACGTGAGCTTGTCCAGCACCACAACCCGCGTGCCGTCACGACGGCCGAGGATCTGGCGGACCAACTCCGAGCCGATGAACCCGGCCCCGCCGGTGATGAGCAGCGCGCCGCCCGCGCCCGACTCCGTCACGCCCTGACGCATCAGGCCCGTGACGCTCACGCCGGATCTCGAGGGCGCTCGACGGGCCGAGGCAGGCGGCCGGCGCGGTCGTCCGCCTCCGCCATCTCCGCCGAGCGAAGCAGGCTTGGCACGGTGCCAGCGTCGGCCCAGTGGCCCTCGTACACGGGCGTAAACAGGCGCCCGCCCGGGATGAAGTGGTTGAGCACGTCGGTGATCTCAAACTCGCCCCGCCCAGAAGGCGCCAAGTTCTCAATCACGTCAAACGCGTCTGGGCGCAGGAAATAGACGCCAATGGGGATGAGGTCGCTCTTGGGCTGTTTGGGCTTCTCCTCGAAGCCCACAACCTTGCCGTCAGGCCCAAACTCGGCCACGCCAAAGCGCTCCGGATCCGGAACCTTGTAGAGCAGCGTGCCCGCGCGCCACTGCTCGTCCTCAAACTGCCGGGCCAGCGGCGCCAGCGGATCGCCGCGCAGGATGTTGTCGCCCAGCACAACGCAGAACGCGTCATCGCCGATAAAGTCGCGGGCAAGGCCGATGGCCTGAGCGATGCCCTGGGCGCCGCGCTGGTACCGGTACGTGAGGTCCAGCCCGAAGTGCCGCCCGTCGCCCAGGAGTTCCACGATGTCGCCGACGCTCTTGCCGCCCACGATCACCATGACCTCGCGGATCCCCATGCCCGCCAAGGTGTCCAGCGGGTAGTAGATCATCGGC
>CAIXZV010000620.1 GCA_903924005.1 uncultured Chloroflexota bacterium
CCACAACGCCACGGACCAGGTGGGGCGCGGCCTGCTGGGCGCCTACGTCGTTGACCCCAAGAAGCCCACCGCAGACGACAAGTTCGACCGCGAGTACATCTGGATCTCCAACGACTCGCTCGGCGGCTTCACCATCAACGGCCACGGCTTCCCGGCCGTCGTGCCGGTGCTTGCCGCGATGGGCGAGACCGTGCGCGTCCGATTCATGAACGAGGGCACGATGATGCACCCGTGGCACCTCCACGGGAACAGGATGAAGGTTGTGGCCCGCGACGGGTACAACCTTGGCAGCGCGTCGTTCTACTGCGACACCCTGGGCGTCAACCCCGGCGAGCGCTATGACGTCAACATCGTTGCGGATCGCCCGGGCGTCTGGGCGTTCCACTGCCACATCCTCCCGCACGTCGAGGGTGCAGACGGCATGTTCGGCATGGTGAGCACGCTGCTCGTGGTGCCGGAGAAGGCCCACGTGGACGCGATCGTCGCCGCGCTGCTCGCCTGAGCCGCGCGGAACAAGCGAACGTCAACCGGAGATGACCATGACCGCTCCCCAGAGCGTGCGTCGAACGGCAGAACAGCCGCCGTCTGCGCCCGCGCCTGCGGCCAGTCCCGCTCCGACACAGCCCAGCACGCTGCGCAAGCTGCTGCTCGCGACCGACTTGTCTGAGGCTTCGTTCTCAGCCACCGAGGAGGCATTTGACCTAGCGGGTCGTCTCGACGCCTCGCTGCTGATCGTGTCAGTCATCGATCCGGGCTCGCTCCTGCTGCCCGGCGGCCGGTTCCGCGCCCGCATCGACCAGGTCAGGGAGCGGAGGGAACAGCTTGCCCAAGAACTCGTGGAGCGCGGGAAGAGGGACGGCATCACCGTCTCGTTCCTCGTCTGGACGGGCGATCCGGGTGACATGATCGTCTCGGCCGCGGAGGCAGAGCGGGTTGACATCGTGCTCGTGGGCAGCCACGGGCGCGGTGCCGTGGGCCGCCTGCTGCTTGGCTCCGTGTCGGAGCATGTCGTGCGCAACGCGCCGTGTCCGGTGCTTGTCTGCCGGCCGCGTGAGGCGCATCCGGCGTAGGCCGTTACACCAGCGTGGTCAATGAGGGGAGCCCGGCAGTCTGACGGCCGGGCTCTTCGATTCTGACCGTCTGTCTCGCCCGCACCGGCGCGAACCCGCATGGACCGCCGGGTGGACCAACCGCGCGGCGCCTGTGCTCAACGGTCCACCGGGAGTGCCACCTGCGCGGTGGAGGGCCCGCCGAGGACTCCGCAGCGCGCCGTTGGTCCTCTGGGCGGCCCGATTGCGCGGGCAGTGCACAGTTAGGCCCTGTGCTGGCCCAACCACGGCCGACGGGCGGGGACGCACGCTCCCCTCCTTCACGCTCCCCTACTTCGTGTAGACGCCGCCCGGGTCAAGCTCCTCGCGGACAAGCCGGAGCTCTTCCTCGGTGGGCGCCTGCGTTGCCTCCAGGTGCTCGCTGATCTTGGGCTCCCAGGCGATGGTGGCGCGGACCTCGTCCAGGGTTGCGCCCGGGTGCAGCGAGTCCAGCCGCATCTCGCCCGTGTCGTCAAAGTGCCAGATGCCAAGGTCAGTCACCACCACGGACGGTCCGCGGCCGTTCCAACCGCCGGCCTTGCGGATTGCCTCCGCCTGCTCGGCCCCGCCGAGGTTGCCGGGCGAGGTCCGAAAGTCAATCTCCTTCACGAAGGAGCGGGCGGACTGACGCATGATCACGAAGACGTTCTTGGCGTTGATGGCGATCTCGCAGGCGCCGCCGGAACCGGGCAGCCGCGTCTTGGGCGCGTCGTACGGCCCAATGACCGTGCTGTTGAGGTTGCCGAACCGGTCGATCTGCGCGGCGCCCAGAAAGCCCACATCAATCAGCCCGCGCTGCAGGTAGAACGCGAAGAGCTCAAACATGGAGACCACGGCCGTAGCGCCAGTGACGATGGTGGGATCGCCAATCGAGAGCGGCAGCCGCGCCGGCTGGGCGCCAAAGACGCCCGCCTCGTAGACCAGCTCAAGGTCTGGCGCAACCGTGCGCTTTGCGAGGTTTACCGCGATGTTGGGCAGGCCGACACCCACAAAACACACGCGCTGGCCCGCAAGCTCGCGTGCTGCGGCGACGATCATCATCTCGGATCGCGAGAAGCCCGGGGCAACCACGGCGTCGGTCACAGGTACTCCCCGTAGTCCACAGAACCTGACGGCGCTGAGCCCGGCTTGAGGGTGGCCAGCCGCTCAGCGCCCAGCTTCTCCACATACGCGGCCCGGTCAGGCACGTCGTACACCCAGTCGCGCAGCCACTGCTGCAGGACGGCCTCGTCGCGGCTGATGGGGTCCCAGTCCAGGTAGAAACGATTGTCTCGATCGTAGGCGCCCTGGACGTAGGAAGGATGTGCGCCGTAGGGGTCCACCACCACCGCGTCCACGATCAGCCCCGGGACAATCGTGCGGTTGGGGTCCGCGCGGATGACCGCCTCATCAACCAGCTCCTCCACCACAACGATCACCCGCTCCGCGGCGAACGCGGCCTCCTTCTGGCAGCCCAGCAGGCCCCACACCTGCGTGTTGCCGCTGGCGTCGGCGCGCTGGGCGTGGATGATGGTGACGTCCGGGTTGAGCGGTGGCACCGCGTAGATGGTCTCGTCTGAGAACGGCGAGCGGATGGGCCGGATCAGCGGGTTGGCCTTTGGCAGGTCCGTCTCGAAGTAGCTCCGCAGCGGCATAAACGGCAGCCCGGCCGCTCCGGCGGTGTAGCGCGAGACCATGCCGAAGTGGCTGTACTCCTCAATCTCAAGGGGCACTTGGCCGGGGGCCAGCGAGGCGGGCTCGATGCGCCGGCGGATGGCGTTCAAGCCCCCGACCCCCGGGTTGCCCAGCCAGCTGAAGATAAGCTTGCGGGCGACGCCGCCCGCGATCATCTGGTCGTAGATGACATCGGGCGTCATGCGCGCAAGCACAAGGTCCCGCTTCCGTTGGCGGATGATCTCGTGGCCCGCGGAGAAGCCGATGAGGTGGGTGAAGCCCTCGATGGCCACGGTGTCGCCGTTCCGGACAAGGTCCGCAACGGCGTCGTGCATCGACGCAACCTTGCTGGTGCTCATGGGACGATGATGCCAGTTACGCGGCGCCCACCGGAGCCCCGTGGTGGAGCGCAACCTGCTCCACGGACTCGGTGAAGATGCGCATGGCGGTTTCGGCCTCGGCCTCGGTCACCACCAGCGGCGGCGACATCCGGACGCAGTCGTCCCCGGCCTCCAGGACCAGCAGCCCGCGCCCAAACGCGGCCATCTGGACGGCATCGGCGGTGTCGCCTGAGTCAAACTGGATGCCGATCATCAAGCCCTTGCCGCGGACATCGCGGACCAGACCCGGGAAGCGGTCCACCAGCGGTCGCAGGCCGTCCATGATCTGGCGCCCGCGGACCTCGGCGTTGGCCATCAGGCCGCCCTCAAGCAGCTTGATGGTCTCAAGCAGCGCCGCGCAGGCCACCGGGTTGCCGCCGTAGGTGCTGCCGTGGGCGCCTGGGCCCCACGTCATCACGGACTCCTTGGCGATCATGGCGCCAATGGGCATCCCCGAGCCAATCCCCTTGGCCGTGAGCAGGATGTCCGGCTCCACGTCCCAGTGCTGGATCGCCCACATCTTGCCCGTGCGGCCGGCGCCGGACTGGACCTCGTCCGCGATCAGCAGGATCCCGTGCTTGTCGCACAGGGCGCGGAGGCGGGCCAGGAACGTCGCATCCGGGACGACGTAGCCACCCTCGCCCTGAATGGGCTCCACGATGATGGCGGCAAACTCGTTGGCCGGCATCAGGCGCTTGAAG
>CAIXZV010000621.1 GCA_903924005.1 uncultured Chloroflexota bacterium
ATCCGCCTCCGCGGCCTGCTTGCCGCCCAGACGCGCGTCCGGGTGATCTTCGCGGCAGCCGCGTCCCAGGCGGAGATGCTTGCCGACCTCGCCACCGCGCCCGGTATCGACTGGTCGCGCGTGGACGCGTTCCACCTTGACGAGTACGTGGGGCTGCCCCTGGGCGATACCCGCTCGTTTGGCCGCTGGCTTGACGACCACATCTGGTCCTTGGTGCATCCCGGCCGCATTGAGCACGTCCGGGGCGACAACCCCGCAGGCGCTGCCGCTGAGGCAGAGCGCTATGGCGCGCTGCTTGCCGATGGCGGCATCGACCTTGCCCTTGTTGGCATCGGCGAGAACGGCCACGTCGCTTTCAACGATCCGCACGTTGCGGACTTTGACGACCCGCTCACGATGAAGCCCGTGGAGATTGACGACACGAGCCGCCACCAGCAGGTCCGCGACGGTGCGTTTGACCGCTTCGAGGATGTGCCGCGGCTGGCGCTCACCGTCACGATGTCTGCGCTCCGGGCAAGCCGCGTCGTGTCGCTCGTGGTGCCGGGACCCCAGAAGGCCGCCGCAGTGGCTGCCACGCTTGACGGCCCGGTCTCAACCGCCTGTCCGGCATCGGTCATGCGCTTGCACCCCGACGCCGTCCTCTTTGTCGACGAGGCAGCCGCCTCGCAGATCCGCAACTGATCCCTCTCTCCCCGTCGCCCGCTGACAGGAGTCGTTGATGTCCACTCTGGCAATCCACGGGGGAACCCCCGTCCGGACCACGCCGTTCACCGGATGGCCCGTGTTTGGCGTGGAGGAGGAGCAGGCGCTCCTTGCCGCGCTGCGGTCCGGCCACTGGGGCTCCATCGACGGCACCTTCGTCAAGCAGCTGGAGATTGACTTCGCCAAGTTCCAGGATGCCAAGTTCGGCATCTCTGTGGTCAACGGGACCATGGGGCTTTCGGTGGCCCTCAAGGCGCTTGGCATCGAGCCCGGCGACGAGGTTCTTGTTCCGCCCTACACCTTTATCGCCACGGCCAGCGCCGCCTTGATGGTTGGGGCGATCCCGGTCTTTGTGGACGTGGACCGCGAGACCCTCCTCATGGACCCGGCGCTCATCGATGCTGCCGTCACGCCAAAGACCAAGGCGATTATCCCGGTCCACCACGCGGGTTCGCCTGCCGACATGGACGGGATCATGGCCGCAGCTGCCCGCCACGGGCTCAAGGTGATTGAGGACGCGGCGCAGGCCCACGGGGCCGCCTGGCGCGGCCGCCCAGTTGGCGCCATCGGCGACATCGGCACCTTTAGCTTCCAGTCCTCCAAGGCCATCAACGCCGGCGAGGGCGGGATGATGGTCACCAATGACCCAGAGCTTGACGAGCTGCTGTGGTCGTACCGCAACGTGGGCCGCCGACGCGGTGGCGAGTGGTACGAGCACGTGCGTCTTGGCTGGAACCTGCGGATCACCGAGTTCCAGGCGGCCGTCATCCTTGAGCAGCTGAAGCGCTTCCCGAGCCAGCAGGCATACCGCACAGAGCAGGCGGCGTACCTCTCGGCGCGGTTAGCCGAGATCCCGGGCTGCGTCCCGGTCAAGGTGCCCGAGGGCGTCACCGCTCACAGCTGGTACTCCTACCACTGGCGCTGGCTTGGCCACGCGGACGGCGGCATGCAGAAGCACGCGCTTGCGGACGCGCTGCGCGCTGAAGGCATCCCGGTCTTCCACGGCTACGTTCCGCTCAACCGCAACGCCGCGGTTGTGGACGAGATCCGCCGTCTTGGTGGCCAGGCGCCCGCGGCGTGCCCCAACGCGGAGCGCGCCGAGGCGGAAGAGATCTTGATGTTCTCGATGCCCATCCTGATGGGGACTCGCGCGGACCTCGACCAGGTGGTTGAGGCTGTCGCAAAGGTTGCAGCGGCCCGCGCATGAGCGACGCTGCGCCCATCCGGGTGGGGCTTGTTGGCTGCGGGGCGATCTCCACCCAGCACCTCGAGGCGATTGCCGCGCTCGACGGGATTGCGCTGGCGGGCGTCACCAGTGCCTCGCTGGACAAGGCGAAGGCCACCGGCGAGACGTGGGGCGTGCCGTGGTTCGCCACGCTTGACGAGCTGCTCGCAATGCCGGACCTGGACGCGGTGACCATCGCTACGCCGTCCGGGCTCCACCCGGCGCAGGCGCTTGCGGCGCTCCGCAGCGGTCGTCACACCATCGTTGAGAAGCCGATCGCCCTGACGGTTGCCGATGCCGACGCCGTGGTCCGCGAGGGCCGTGAACGCGGTCTGGTTGTGGCCACAATCTCGCAGCGCCGGTTTGAGCCTGCCGCGCGCGCGCTCAAGGCGGCCATCGACGCCGGCGCCCTTGGGCGGATCGCCGTTGTCATCGCCGAGGGCCTGTACTACCGCCCGCAGTCCTACTACGACAGCGCCGCCTGGCGCGGCACCCGCGATCTCGATGGCGGCGTGCTGATGAACCAGGCAATCCACACGATTGACCTGCTCCGCTGGATCGGCGGCCCCGTGGCCTCGGTCACCGCGCACGTCGCCACGCTTGGCCACACGATGGAGGCCGAGGACACCGCATCGGTCAGCCTGCGCTTCGCCAACGGGGCGCTGGGCGAGATCATCGCCACCACCTGTGTCACCCCGGAGTTCCCCGTGGAGCTGCGCGTGTACGGCGACCGCGGCCACGCCCGCCTTGTCGGCGATCGCGCGGCCGAGTGGGATGTCCCAGGCGTTGCCGCCCCGTCTGCGGAACCCGACATCACGCCGCCGCCCGGCACCGGCTCCACAAAGACCTGGGGCACGTCCTCGGTTGGGTACCTGCGCCAATACGGCGACTTTATCGAGGCTGTCCGCACGGGACGCCAGCCCGTGGTCACGGGCGACGACGGGCGCAATGCCGTGGAGATCATCACCGCCGCCTACGAGTCCGACCGAACAGGCCGGGCCGTCTCGTTGGAAGGAGCACCGCGATGAAGGTTGGCGCGGCCCGCGTGGAGATCACCCCTCCGCTCGGCTTCAAGATGGACGGGTTTGAGGCCCGGACCAGCGGTGCCACCGGCATCCACGACCCGCTCTATGCGCGGGCCCTTGTTGCGCAGGGCGACGACGGGACAACCGTTGCGCTGATGGTTGCCGACCTACTGCACGTGGACACGCGGCTCCAGGAGCAGGTGGCAGCCGAGGTGCTTGCCGCCACCGGCATCCCGCGCCACCGGCTGCAGCTGGCAGGAACGCACACGCACAGCGGTCCCGCCCAGCACGAGCCAAGCGAGGTGGAGCGCGAGATCGGGCGCAAGATCGCCGCGGCCGTGATCGGGGCGTGGGAGACGCGCCGCGAGGCGGTCATCGCCACAGGCGTTGGCACCGTCACCGGGATCGCGGCAAACCGGCGGCCCAACGGCGGTCCGGTGGACGACCGCGTCACCGTCACGCGGATCGACGCCGTTGACGGCACGCCGATTGCCACCCACGTCAACTACGGCTGCCACCCCACCACGCTGGGGCCCAACAACACGCTCTACACAGCCGACTTTCCGGGCGTTGCCTGCGGTCTGGTGGACACCGCAGTGGGCGGCATCACGCTGTTCACCACGGGTCCTCAGGGCGACGTCAACCCCGGCGGCTACTCGCCCGAGGGGAGCATGGTTGGCGTGGTGGTGCCGTGGCGGACGTTTGCGTCTGCCCAACGCTACGGCACCCTCATCGCCGACTGTGCCATCGCGGTCCGCACCGGTCTCCAGCCGGTTGCGTCCGGGCGCGTCTGGGGTGACTCCAAGGTTGTGGAGCTTGCCCGCAAGCGCCTGCCCGATGCCGCCGAGGCCGCTGCCGCCGCCAAGCTTGCCCGTCAGGCATCCGATGCCGTCACCGCCGCCAACCTCACCGACGATGCGACGTACCACGCGCTTGTTGCTGCAGCGTACGCGGAGCTGATTGCGGCCCAGGCAGCCGAACCCGACCGGGACGGTCCCGTGCGTGTGCGCGCCAGTGCCCTCGCCATTGGCCCGCTGCTCCACTTGGGTATCGGCGGCGAGATCTTTGTGGGCCTTGGCCAGCGGATCCGCGCAGCCCTCGGCGACGAGACGACGTGTGTCGCTGCGCTCTGCGACGGCACCATCGGCTACATCCCAACCGCTGACGCGTTTGCAATTGGCGCCTACGAGCCAAACGCGTCCGTGCTCCAGCCGGGTGAGGGCGAGCGACTGGCTGACCTGATGGTTGGCATCGCCGCCGCCGCGCCGCCCGCATGAACCCGCCGAACCAGCCAGCCACCCCCGTCAACCCCGGCTCTGCCGCCGGACCCCGATCACGGAGGACCACCCGATGACCAGCCCAATCCACGTGACCTATCTGGACAAGGCAACCGCGATCCTCGCCCGCATCCGGGACGAGGAGGGTGACGCAATCGTGCGCGCCGGCCACGCCGTTGCTGACCGGATTGCTGAGGATCGCCTCATCTACGTCATCGGCCCCGGCGGACACTCGCAGATTGGCGCCGAGGAGGTCTTCTCCCGAGCGGGCGGTCTGGCCTGCATCTGGTCGTTCATCGATGACGGGTTCTACCTGGGTCACGGCGCGGCGCGCTCCATGGCGATTGAGCGGACACCCGGCTACGCCCGCGCCATCCTTGGCGGCGGCGGCATGACCGCGGGGGACGTGCTGATCATCGTGAACGCCTACGGGATCAACTCGTCAACCATCGACAGCGCCAATTACGCCCGCGAGAACGGCATCCTGAGCATCGGCGTCACCTCGGTTGCCAACCAGCGCGGCCTGCCACAGGGCCACCCAAGCCGCCACCCCAGCGGCAAGGACCTGTGCGACCTGGTGGACATCGTGGTGGACACCAAGATGCCGCCCGGCGATGCGGTGATGGCCATTGACGGCGTCCGCGAGAAGGTTGGCCCCGTTTCCACCATGGTCAACGCCTTCACGATGAACTCGATCATGCTTGAGGCCATTGCCGAACTCGCCAGTCGCGGCATCGAGGCGCCCATCTGGCGCAGCTCCAACAGCCCTGGCGGCGATGAGGCCAACGTGGCCGTCACCGAGCGCTACCGCAACCGGATCCCAAACCTGTAGACCCTTTCCCGGACCGGCCGGCGGCTCCTCCTCGGCGGCCGGTCCGGGCTTTTCCAGCGCGCTTCATGCCGGTCCTGATCGTCATGAAGCTCCTTGCATTCCAACTGTCGGATGTTTTATTGTCGGACAATCCAGTCAGACAAGGAGTTGCACGAGTGGCCGATCTCTTGCGCCCGGACACCCTCACGACCGCAGTCGCGAACTACATTCGCGATGCGATCGTGCACGGTACGTTCGCGCCTGGTTCACGGTTGCCCGAGGTTGCCCTGGCCACGCAGCTTGAGACGTCGCGCGGCACGGTGCGCGAGGCGATGCGCACGCTTGCCGATGGCGGCCTCATTGAGATCATCCCGAGGCGCGGCGTCTTTGTCTCGCAGCTCTCGGTGCGGGCGACGTGGGAGATCACCAGCCTGCGGGCTCTGCTGGAGCCGTACGCCTCGCGTCTAGCCCTAGAGGCTGCCGGCAACCAGCCAGCCATGCAACAGGGCGTCGTGGCGGCCTTCGACAACCTCTGCAACGCCGTGGTGACGGGCGACCCAGTGGCGGTGGCTGATGCCGACGTGTTCTTCCACCGTTCGGTCTACTCCCACTGCGGTCACGAGATGCTCCTGAGCCAGCTCACGATGCTGCAGGCGCTGTCGCGGCGCATCGTGCTGACCAACCAGATCTCCTCTGCCGATGCGCCAACGCTGATCGCGCAGCACGCCCCCATTGTTGAGGCTGTGCGCCTGCGTGATCCGGAGTTGCTTGAGAGCGCCGTCCGCACCCACGTCATTGAGGGCGGCGAGTTGCTGATGACCCGCATGGCTGCCCTTGAGCCCGCTCGGTCGCGACGCTTGCCGACGGCCACCTCGTTTGGCCTGGGGCGTTGGCCCAGCGGGTCGAGCCCGCACCCGAGGCGGACCTCGGGTCAGCCCCGTGGCGAGGGGTAGCGCGATGCAGCGACATCGGCGCACCGCCGCGGGAACCATATGGTCGGTCGATCCTCGGCCGGTTCAACCCCACGGCCTCGTGGTCGCGAGCACACCTGACCTCAGGCGTGCAGCGTATCCGTGTCGCCCTCTTGGCAAAGGAACGCCAGAAAGGGGGCCCGCAAGTCGTTGAGCCTGCCCGCACAACGTATCGACCAAAGTCGGCAAGAGGAGGAGAAACAGGAATGAGTTCTACGAACCGGATGAAGGGGCTGGTGCTCTTTGCGAGCCTGGCCATCGCAGTTGGGGCATGCGGCTCCAGCGCGACGCCGGCCCCCACGGCCGCCCCGACGGCTGCTGGCCCAACGGCCGCCGTCACCGCAGCCCCCACGCCCGCCCCGACGGCTGACGCCTGCGGCACGGCCCCGATCACGCTGAACATCTGGGGCGGCTACCCCGAGAACGACCCGGTCTGGACAACAGCCGGCGCGAACTTCAAGAAGCTCCACCCCAATGTGGACTTCACCGTCTTCTCAACTGACCTGCGCGGCTTCGAGCAGAAGCTGACCACCGCCCTGCCGTCCAACACGGCTGGCGACGTCGTCATCCGCACCACCAACTTCCTGGCCCGCTTCATCGACCAGGGCCTGCTTCTGCCGCTGCCTGATGACCTCAAGGCTGCTGTCACCGGTGGTGGCTACAACCCGGCTGTTGTGCAGGACGGCTCGTACGCCAACAACCAGTGGGGCGTTCCGCTCTTCACAGGCGGCACGGCTGTCTACTACAACACCGACATGTACACGGCTGCCGGCATCACTGCCGCACCCGCAAGCATGGCGGACCTGATTGCCAACGCACCGAAGCTGGCCGTCAAGGATGCCAGCGGCGCGGTCACCCGCTCCGGCTGGAGCATGCGCATCAGCGGCCAGGGCTCCGGCGTTGCCGAGAAGTTCTGGATCCTGCTGCTGCAGTCCGGCAAGACGCTGATCAAGCAGACCGCGGACGGCAAGTGGCACGCCGAGTACAACGGCCCGGAAGGCGTCAAGCTCTTCCAGATGTACGTTGACTTCCTCAAGAACGGCGTCGACTCCCCGAACATCGATCACGACGCGAAGGCGTTTGAGACCTTGGCCACCGCGCAGTTCCTGCGCGAGTCCTGGGTCATTCCGGAAATCGTGACCAACGCCCCCACCCTTGTGGGCCATTACTCAACCGTCGCGCCGCCGGTGGGCGACATCCTCACGGTCGAGTCCGCGTTTGTGCCCACGGCTGCGGCCAATCCGGCCTGCTCCTGGGAGTTCGTCCGGTTCCTGCGCGCGCAGGACCAGCAGCTCTCCCTCGTGAAGACGTCCGGGTGGCTGCCGGCCCGCAACGACTTGGACCTGACCTCGTTCCTCACGGACAACCCCACCTTCACGGGCTTCCTCAAGCGACCCGCCGGCTTCCAGCTGACGGTCACCCCGCCGATCGCCGAGTTCGACGAGATTGAGACCAAGCTCGCGACGCACCTTGTCGACGGCTACGCTGACTTCAAGAACCTGTCCGGCAGCCCGGACAAGATCCAGACGCTGCTCAACACGTGGGCAGCCGAGACCGACCAGATCCTCAAGGACGCCGGCCACTTCGGCCAGTAGTCCACACGCACCGCGGGCGCCGCAGGCTCAGGCCTCGGCGCCCGCGATCCACCCCCTCCCCTCCCGATTGCGAAGGGTGACCGGATGAGAAGTCCGCTGGCACGAGCGCGCAGCGTTCCGCACCGAACCTGGGTCCGATACAGGTTTGTGGCTCTGTTCCTGACGCCGATCATGGCGCTCTATATCTATCTGCGCATCCTGCCAACGGGTCAGGCATTCCTGATGAGCTTCTACAAGTGGGAGCTGATCAAGCCTGCAGAGAAATTCCTTGGGCTCGACAACTACGCAAACCTGCTGAAGGACGACAACTTCCGCCAGGCCTTCCTCAACACGACGATCTTCGCCATCGTCACGACGATCATCTCCGTCTTCCTGGCCCTGATGCTGGCCGCGGTGCTCTCGCGGTACGTGCGCGGCCGCCTTGGCGGTCTTCTGGAACTCCTCTATTTCGCCCCCGTGCTGGTCCCGATGGTTCCGGTGACGCTCGGCTGGCGCGAGATCTTCAACTACAACCACGGTGTGCTAAACGCGGCGCTGGGTGTCTTCGGGATTGCCAAGCAGCCGTGGCTGAGCGACCCCACGATGGCCCTTGCGGCGGTGGTGATCCTGTCGGTCTGGAAGCAGGTTGGCTACAACATGATCATCCTGCTTGTTGGCATGCGGGCCATCCCGATCATCTACCACGAGGCCGCAGCCGTGGACGGCGCCAGCGCCTGGCAGCAGTTCCGCAAGATCACCATGCCGCTGCTCGCCCCGGTGACGCTCTTCGTGGTGGTCATCACCACCATCTCCGCGTACAACGTCTTCACACAGGTGTACGTCCTCGCGTCGGACGTGCAGGGTGCCCCAGGCAAGCTTGTCAGGGTGCTCGTCTACGACATCTTCGAGAACGGGTTCCGGTTCTTCAAGATGGGCTACGCGGCATCTGAGGCGGTCTACCTGTTCCTGATCATCATGGCGCTCACGATCATCCAGTTCCGCTTCCTGCGGGGGTCTCAGTCATGACGAAGGCGCGCCGCAACCGCCGGCCCCTGAAAGATCGGATTCTCTACGGGATTGTCGTCCTGCTGCTGCTTGCAGGCGGTCTGATCATGGTCTTCCCGATCTTCTGGCTATTCAGCACCTCGCTGCGACTTGCGCCCGAACTCAACGTGGTCCCGCCGCACCTGTTGCCCGACCACTGGACGCTGGCCAACTTTGAGAAGGCCTTCACGAAGGCGCCCCTGCTGGGCTACATGTGGAACAGCATCGCGTTTGCCACGGTCTCCACCGTGTTCATCCTGCTGACGTCCACGATCGCTGGCTACATCTTCGCCAAGTTCAAGTTCCCGGGGAACAACGCGCTCTTCATGCTCGTGCTTGCGACGGCCATCGTGCCGTTCGAGATCTACATGGTTCCGCTGTTCCTCCAGATGAAGACCCTTGGTCTGATCGACAAGCCGCTGGGTCTGTTCCTGCCGTTCCTCGTGATGAGCTACGGCATCTTCTTCATGCGCCAGAACACGCAGACAAGCGTGCCCGACGAGCTGCTTGATGCCGCCCGGATCGACGGCATGGGCGAGGCGCGGATCATGCTCCTCATGGTCCCGCGGCTCCTTGCACCCGCTATGTCTGCCCTGGCGATCCTCGCGTTCATCCAAGCGTGGACGGCCTTTATCTGGCCGCTCCTGATCCTCAACAACCCAAAGAGCTTCCCGATGGAGTTGGGCCTCTCGCAGTTTGCCAACAGCTTCTCGGTGGACTTCGGCCTCGTCAGCGCAGCTGCGGTTGTCGCGATGGCGCCCACGCTGATTGCGTTCCTCTTTCTCCGCCGGCGCATCGTTGACGGGATCACGCTCACGGGTCTCAAGGGTTAGACCCCGCTTCAGAAACGCCCCATCGCGGTCCCGGAAAGGCACACCATGAACGCCCGTCCGTATCCCCATCTGGCCCTCGAGGGGTGCTCGGCCGAGGACGGCCTGCCCATCCGCGTCATCGTGGACGGCGGGCAGATCGCAGCGATTGAGCGCGACGGGGTCATCGACACCGGGTCCTGGATATCTGTTGGCTGGAGCGATATCCAGGTCAACGGGTATGCGGGCTTCGACCCCAATGCCGAAGGCGCCGTGGGGGCCACGGTGGCCGACATGGCGCGGGCGCTCTGGCCCGAGGGGGTGACCGGCTCCTGCGTGACCATCTGCACCGAGTCCGAATCGAGGATGCTTGAGGGCATCCGCGCTGCGGCTGATGCCTGCGAGACCGATCCCGATGCCGACGCGTCCATCATCGGGATCCACGTGGAGGGCCCGCACATCTCGGCCGAGGACGGCCCGCGTGGGGCGCATCCGCTGCGCCACATTCGCCCGCCCGACGTCGCTGAATACCGCAGGTGGCAGGCCGCCGCCGGGGGGCGGATCAAGATCATCACCGTCTCGCCCGAGTACCCGGGTGCTGTGGAGTACATCCGCGCCATCGTGGCCGACGGGGTTGTCGCCTCTGTTGGGCACACCAGTGCCACGGGAGACCAGATCCTCGCAGCGGTGGACGCGGGCGCCCGCTGGTCCACGCACCTTGGCAACGGGGCGCACGGCATGATCCGGCGCCACCCGAACTACATCTGGGACCAACTGGCCGAGGATCGCCTGACCGCGGGGTTCATCTTTGACAAACACCATCTGCCGCCCGCGGTGATGAAGACCGTGGTCCGCGCCAAGGGCGTGGAGCGGACCGTCCTGGTGAGCGATGCAGTGGCGCTTGCCGGCATGCCGCCGGGCGAGTACCGGATGTTTGACGGCACCGAGGTGGTGCTGGATGCGAATGGGCGCCTCGCGCTCAAGGGCACGCCGTTCCTTGCTGGCGCCGCCATCCCGCTCCCGGTCTGCATCGCAAACGCCGTCCGCCACGCCGGGCTCACCATCGCCGATGCCGTCCGCACCGTGACCGCCAACCCGTCGCGGCTTCTGGGCCTGCCCACTGCGGATGGCCGCGAAACCATGCGTGCGGGTGTACGCGCCAATCTTGTGCAGTTCCGCCGTCCCGAGGCGACGGGCAACATCGAGGTGGTGCGGACCGTGCTGGGCGGGCGGATCGTCTTCGAGGGCTAACAAGCCCTTTCTCATCGGGGTCGGCCGATCCCCCCCGGCCGGCCCCGACCCTTTTTAGCGCTGGATGCGCGCTGAACCACCCGCAGCAAAGGCGCGCACCTGGTCAAGCGTGGCCATCGAGGTGTCGCCCGGGAACGTGGTGAGGAGCGCGCCGTGGGCCCAGCCCAGGTTCACGGCCTCCTGCGGCGTGGCGCCCGTGAGCAGGCCATAGATAAAGCCCGACGCGAAGCCGTCACCGCCGCCGACGCGGTCATACACGTCCAGATCGCACTCTGGGGCGCTGACCGTTGCGCCGTTCACCCAGGCAACAGCGCTCCAGCGGTGGCGCGATGCCGAGTGGACCTCGCGCAGCGTGGTTGCCACGATCCGGATCCGCGGATAGCGGGCCGTGACCTTGTCCATCATCCCCAGAAACGCCGCCGGATCCAGAGCGGTTGACGCGCGAACCTCGGGGCCCGGGATGCCAAGACCCGCCTGCAGGTCCTCCTCATTGCCGACAAGCACGTCCACGTGCTCCACGATGCCGCGCAGCACCTCCACGGCTCGCTCGCCGCCACCAAACGCGTTCCACAGCTTGGCGCGGTAGTTGAGGTCAAACGACACGATGGCGCCAGCCGCCCTCGCCGCCTGCATGGCCTCCACGATGAGCTGGGGCGTTGTGGGGGAGAGCGCCGCAAAGATGCCGCCCGTATGGAACCAGCGGACGCCATCGGCAAAGATTGACGCCCAGTCAAAGTCCCCGGGCGCCAGCCGCGCGGCCGCCTCGTTGGAGCGGTTGTAGAAGACCACCGGTGCGCGCGACCCGAGACCGCGGTCGCTGTAGACCGTGGCGATGTTGGGCCCGGTCACGCCGTCGTGGGTGAACTGGCGGTAGAACGGCCGGACGCCCATGCCCCGGACGCGCTCCGCGACCAGATCGCCGATGGGGTAGTTGACGATGGCCGTGGCGATGCCCGTGCGCAGCCCAAACGCGTCCGCGAGGTTGGCCGCCACGTTGAACTCGCCGCCCGAGACGTGGACCGCGTAGGCGTTTGCCTTGCGGAATGGGATGACCCCAGGGTCCAGCCGTGTGACCACCGCCCCAAGCGCAAGGAGGTCCAGCGCACCCGTGGGTTTGATCTCAAGAGGCCTGTCCATCGCTCGCCCTCAATGCGTTCGCGGGTCGCGCGCAAGTCCCGTGTCGCGCCCGGCGAGGGGGTCTATGATCGCACGACAGCGCCAGATTGTCCGAATGCCAGACAATTCGTGGAGTTCGATTCTCAGCTTGCAAGGCGGGGCTCAGGAGGCAACCTATGGCGACGGACGACGGACGTGTTGGCACGTGGGGGCGCATCGCGCGAGGCGGCATGTCGGTGGCCGCGCCCGCCGGCCTCGGTGCCGGAGACATGTCGGTTGCCGCGTGGGTGACGCCCGAAGACCGCCCTTCCACGGTCATCGGCGATGTTGCCGCCTGGTATGACGGCACCACCCGTCGCGGCTGGATCCTCGGGTTTGAGCACGGGTCGCCCTGCGGCTCACACGGCAACGACCGGACCCCGTGGTTTGGGCTGGATGCGGGTTTGGCGCCCGTCGTCGCCGCCCACGGCAAGCCCGGCGGTACCTCAACCGTCATGGTCTGCTCGCTCGCCACATTTGACGGCTCGGTCTACGCCGCCACCTGGGAGCTCGGCGCGTCTGCGCTGGGGCACGTCTACCGGCTTGACGGCGCGGAATGGATCTCCTGTGGCGTCCCCTGGCCCTGCAACGCGGTCACGCGCCTCGCGGTGCACAACGGGTCGTTGTACGCGGGCGTGTCGCGGCTCAAGGGCGGCGGGTCGGGTCTTGACGATTCGGCCAACCAGGAGCCCGGTGGCCACATCCTGCGCTACGAGGGCGGCGAGACGTGGACGGACCTCGGCGCGCTGCCGGGCGCTGACTCCGTCACGGCGCTTGTGCCGTTCCGAGGCGAGCTGTATGCCGTCCCGATGTACTCGCAGGGCCTCTTCCGTTTTGACGGACCGGGCCGCTGGGCTCCCTGCGGCACACCGGGGCGCCGCCTCCTTGCGCTCGGCGCCTACGACGGGGCGTTCTACGGCGCGGGCAACGACCATGCCGATGTCGAGAGCGCCATCGCGCTGACCAAGGCGGGTGTCGTGGTGCCTGCGCGTGAGACCGTTGGCGGCGGCGGCGTCTTCCGCTGGGAGGGCGGCGACGCCTGGACATCACGCGGTCTCCAGCCCGACACCACGCAGCTGTACTCCATCGAGACGTACGGTGGCGAGATGTACATCGGCACCTGGCCCACGGGCCTCGTCTTCCGCGCACAGGGTGTGACTGGGGACGGCGACGCCCGCTGGATCTCCACGGGCAGGCTTGGCGACGACACCGAGGTGATGAACCTGCAGGCGTACAACGGCAAGCTGTACGCGGGGTCGCTGCCGGGCGCAAAGGTCTATCGCTACGACGGCGATGAGGCCTGGGCCACGGTTGCCACGCTCGACACAACGCCTGACGTTCTCTACCGGCGCGCTGCCTCCATGGTCCTCCACGAGGGCGAACTCTGGGTGGGCACGCTGCCCTCAGCCACGGTCCACTCCATCCGCGCGGGCGCCGTTGCCTCGCTTGCGGGATCGCTCGCGGCCGGGCGCCACCACCTCGTCGGCACCAGACACGCTGGCACCGTCACGTTGTATGTGGACGGCCGAGCGGTCGCCGTGGCTCCGGATGGGTCTGACCCGGCCGGCGCCATCGCGCCGTCTGCGGACGTGCCCTTGGTGTTGGGCGGTGGGCCGCGAGCTCCCTTTGAGGGCGAGATTGCGGATGTGGGCCTGTGGAACAGGGCCCTTTCGCCCGACGAGGTGGCGGGTCTGGCAGCCGCGGGAGCCTAGTTGGCCAGAAGCGGTTGGACCTCGCGCGCCAGGCGCTCGATCGTCTCGGTGTCGTACGGGTTTGGCATGGACACAATCACCGTGGTGACGCCAATCGCCAGGTAGGCGCGAGCGCGCTCGGCAATCATGTCGGGCGCCCCCAGCCAGGGGTCAGGCTCCACATCAAGCCGCGTCCGGTTTGCAGTGAGGGCTGCCTCCCACACGCGCCTCGCCTCAGCCGGGTCGTCGCGGATCACCATCTTGACGGTGACAGAGCGCTCGATCTCTGCAGGATCACGGCGTTCGGCCGCGCAGTGCGCATCAAGGACGGCCATCTTGTGGCGGAGCGTCTCGACGCTGCCCAGACCATTCCAGATGTCCGCATAGCGGGCGGTGGTCAGGAGCGTCTTCTGCTCGCCCGATCCGCCAACCAGGATTGGCAGCCTCGCGGCCAGCGGCAGCGGTCTGTGGCGCACGCCGGGCAAACGCACAGACGGCTCATCCACGTTGGCTGCGTCTCCGTCAAGCAGCGCCCGCATGCCCCGGACCGCCGCGTCCAGCCGCCGCAGACGATCGCCAGGTGAAACCCCAAAGTCGATGCCGTGGGCCGTGTGCTCCGGCTGGTGCCAGGCCCCCCCGATGCCAAGGACCGCCCGGCCGTTGCTGATGTGGTCCAGCGTGACGGCGGCCTTTGCCATCAGTCCTGGGTTGCGGAAGGTGTTGGCGGCCACCAACAGCCCAAGCTGCACATGCGACGTCAGGGGCGCCACCGCCGTGATCAGCGTCCAGCCCTCGTAGATGTCTTGGCCTTCGTCGCCAAACGTGGCTAACAAGTGATCCTGGGTGAAGAGGTAGTCAAACCCAAGAGCGTCGATGCGGACCGCCGCGTCACGGAATGCCGGCCAACTGGTGGCCTGGCTCCAAAGTGAGAAGCCGAGTTTTGCTGGCCGCATCGTGTGCCCTTCTGTCATGCCTGTGCCCCGGTCCAGATCATCGCAGAGGCCGAGGCTCTGTCACAGCATCGTCGGGGCGAGTGCGCCCCGGCCACCTCCCCTGCTACGCTCCGCTGCCATGAAAGGTCTTGTGCTGGCCGGCGGAACCGCAACACGGCTGTTTCCGCTGACGATCGTCACCAACAAGCATCTGCTGCCGATCTACGACCGGCCGATGATC
>CAIXZV010000622.1 GCA_903924005.1 uncultured Chloroflexota bacterium
CTGCTGGCCAAGACCGGCATGAACAGCGCGGGTATCGGCCTCTGCGCCAACTCGCTGGTGAGCGACGAGGACCGCGGTGAGCCGGGTCTGCCGTACCACGTGATCCTGCGGGCCATCCTGGACGCGGCCAACCTTCCCGAGGCACTGGACGCCGTCGCGCGCCACCGACGCAGCGCGGCTGCCAACTACCTCGTGGCCAGCCGCGAGGGGATGGCCGTGGACATGGAGACCGCGCCCGGCGGCCACGCCCGCGTCTGGCTGGCCTGGCCGCAGGACGACACCGTGGTCCATGCCAACCACTACACGTGTGAGACCGGGCTCAAGGACGTCATGCGCTGGTGGACGCCCGACAGCCCGTTCCGCTACCAGCGCGCGGCCACGCTGCTGGACGGCGCACGTGGCCGGATCCGTCCGGACGACCTCCAGGCGCTCATGCGCGACCACGTCAACCACCCGGTCGGGATCTGCTCGCACCCCGACCCATCGCTGCCCGAGCTGGACCAGGACATGAGCGTCGCAGGGGTCCTGTTCGACCTCGACACGGCAACGATGTGGCTGGCCGACGGCCAGCCGTGCGAGCACGAATTCCGGCGCGTCGAGTACGCGTCGCTGTTCGGGAGGCCCTCCCCAGCGGGCTAGAATGCCCGCAGACCCACCCAGCGGCGCCCACCCAGCGCCGCCCATCCGCCCCCACGGCACGCGAGGAGCAACCAGGTTATGGCTCGCAACAAGGTCACCGTCATCGGCGCCGGGAATGTCGGCGCAACGACCGCGCAGCGCATCGCTGAGGCGGGTCTCGCCGATGTCGTCCTCGTGGACATCGTCGAAGGCCTCCCGCAGGGCAAGGGCCTGGACCTGGCTGAGGCCGCCCCGGTGGTCCGCCATGACGCTGCGATCATCGGCACCAACGACTACGCCGCCACCGCCGGCTCCGACATCATCGTGGTGACGTCGGGTATCGCCCGCAAGCCCGGCATGAGCCGCGACGACCTCATCAGCATCAACGCCGGCATCGTTGGCGGCGTGGTGAAGGCGGCGGCCGAGCAGTCGCCCAACGCCATCCTGATCGTGGTCACCAACCCGCTCGACGTGATGTGCCACGTCGCGTACAAGGCGTCGGGCTTCCCGCGCGAGCGCGTGCTGGGTATGGCGGGCGTCCTTGACTCCGCGCGCTTCCGCACGTTTATCGCCATGGAGCTCGGCGTGTCTGTGGCGGACGTCCACGCGTTTGTCCTGGGCGGCCACGGTATGGAGGATCGCCGCTGGCCGGGGCTGCAAGGCACGGTACAGCTCTCGGAAAAAGGACGGGGTTGTGCGTGCGACATTGCAAACCCGGCCGGCCGGTCAGACGCACTGGAGCTGCCGGACGATGGCCGCCGCTCAGGGGGTGAGCAAAAGCAAGGTCAATCGTCTTTGGCAGCTCCACAATCTGAAGCCGCACCTGCACAAGACCTTCAAGCTTTCGCGGGATCCGAAATTCCTCGAGAAACTGACGGATGTGGTCGGACTTTACTTGAATCCCCCTGACAAGGCGGTCGTGCTTTGCGTGGACGAAAAGAGCCAGATTCAGGCCCTTGATCGGACCCAGCCAGGTCTGCCTCTGAAAAAGGGCCGCTGCGGAACGTTCACACATGACTACAAGCGGAATGGCACCACGACGCTGTTTGCCGCGCTGAACATGCTGGACGGCAAGGTCATCGGGCAGTGTCAGAACCGACACCGCCATCAGGAATGGTTGAAGTTCATGCGCCGGCTGGACCGGGAGTTCCCCATCGAGTTGACGCTCCATGTGGTGATGGACAACTACGGCACCCACAAGTCACCCGCCGTAAAGGCGTGGCTCGCCAAACACCCGCGCTTTGTCTGCCACTTCATCCCCACGAGTTCGAGTTGGCTGAACATGGTGGAGCGCTGGTTCCGTGAACTGACCGACAAAGCCATTCGCTGCGGCGTTTTTATCAGCGTCCCCGCTTTGGTGCAATCGATCGCCGACTACTTGGCGGCGTGGAATGATCAACCCCGCCCTTTCCTCTGGACCGCCACCGTAGGTGAGATCGTGGAGAAACTTGCGCGAGCACGCAAGAAGTTGGAACTGCTCAAGCCGGGCTGTACGCAACCGCGGCAACAAAAGAGGCCGACAGCCGGAAATGTATAGTCATTCGAGA
>CAIXZV010000623.1 GCA_903924005.1 uncultured Chloroflexota bacterium
GGTCCTCGTACCTCTCGGCCCGGTAGGTGGCCGACGGGCCGCAGGCGGGGCGCGCGGCGTGCCGGATGCGGCGGCGTCCGTTGGTGGCGTCGCCGTGGTAGCCGCTCCCGCACCCGGCGCAGCGCATGAGGCGCACCAGCGGGTACGGCCGCCGCTGCTCGCCCATGCCCGGGTGCCGCGTGCGCCGGTCCGCGCGGATGGCCTGGACGCGGTCGAACAGGGCGGGGTCGACGGGCGCCGGGAACCGCGCCGGCCGCTCCTCCTCGTCGGGCCTGCCCTTGTGGCGGACCGCCCGGCCGGCGTATAGGGGGTTGACCAGGATCTCGGCGAGCCCGGCCTCGGTCAGCCCGAGCTCGTCGGCCAGGGCGGCGTCGCTCCAGGACCCCGCCGCGTACAGGCCGAAGGCGCGCCGGACGAGGTCGAGGTCCCGCCCCTCGACGGGCTCCAGCAGCCGGCGCTCCCCGGTGCGGGCGAACCCGAGCGGCGCGTGGCCCCCGGGGTCGGAGAACATCCGCCACTTCTGCTCGTAGCCGCGGCCCACGTTGCGCGACAGCCGGCGGATGTACGCGGCGTCGGCGACCGTCTTGAGCCCCTCGAGCTCGTACGTGTCAACGTTGCCGGCGATCAGCCCGTCGGCGCAGAACACCAGGGCGACCCCGGCCCGCGCCAGCCGGTCCCGGTACAGCCAGGCGTCGGCGACGTTGCGGGCGAAGCGGCTCGTGTCGTAGACGAGGAGCACCCCGAAGGCGCCCGCCTCCGCGTCGGCGACCATCCGGCCGAAGTCGGACCGCCGCAGGGTGTCCTTGCCCGAGACGAGGTCCAGGTACTCCCGCCCGGTGGCGACGAGGCCGAACCGCTCGCCGAAGCGCGCCTGCTCCGTGCGCTGGATCTCCGGGCCGTAGCGGTCCGCCTGGCCCCGCGTCGACTCGCGGACGTAGCCCGCCCACGTCCGCCCGGCGAGGTCCTCGGGCCGCAGGTCCACCGCTCGCGCCAAGCTCACCGCTTCGCTCCCGCTGCTTTCTTCCCGGGCCCCGCCGGCGGACGCCGGATCGGCTCGGGGCGGCGAATCGTAGCGCGCTCCGCGGGACGTGCCGTGGCGTCGGCTGCGAGGACGGCATCGGCCATCGCGGCGAGGAGCTCGGCGAGCCTCGGCGTCACGTGCCGGCCCCCTCGTCCTCGAGCGCCCAGCCCTCCGGGTCGGCCCTGTTCCCGAGCACGGCCAGCCGCAGATAGGCGCTCATCAGGGGCGTGCCACCGCGCACGAGCTCCCATTCGCCCGCCCCGTCCTCGGGCTCGCGCGACGGGACCACCCAGCCGGGCGCCCAGCCGCGCGAGAAGCGGACCCGCCGGAAGTGGCGCGGGAACGGCTCCGGCTCCCGCAGGCCCTTGGTCACGTACGCGGGCAGCGCCTTGGTCACGTACCCCGTGAGCTTGTCCGCCGACGCCGCCTCGATCCAGACCACCCGGCCGAACCCGGCCTCTGCCGCGAGCCGGCTCCACGCCGCCTGGGTGAGGTACGGCCCCCGCAGCAGCACATGGAAGTGCGCGATGCCGCGCCGGGTCAGCTCCACCACGCCGCCGAACTCGAACTCGCCCCCGTGGCCGCACCGCCGCACCAGCCGCCGCAGCTTCTCGAACCTCGCGGACAGCAGCCGGAGCGACGCCTCGGGCGTGTCGCCGGCCGGCGATGTCAGCGTCAGGAACCGCGGGTACTCGGCGCCCTCCAGGCCCATCGCCAGCCGGCGCATGACCTGGCGCCGCCGGTGCTTGGCGCAGACCTCGCACCGCCAGCTCCCGCAGGGGACGCCCAGGAGCCGCCTCGTCTCAGGGTTCGCCAGGACGATCCGGCGGCAGTCCCGCGGTGGAGTTATTCCTCTAGAGTCAAGTGAAGGGGCGGCCTGCGGCCGCAACCCCGGGTCGGGCCGCA
>CAIXZV010000624.1 GCA_903924005.1 uncultured Chloroflexota bacterium
CGCGTCTATCTCGGGACGAATTACTTCGATGATGTGTCGGCGCTGACGCCGTACCTGACAAATGTGCCGGCGGAAACCAAACGCTGCACAGTCACGAACCTTTATCCCTACGGTGTTTATTACCTGGCCGTAGTCGCAGAGGATGTGCTGGGTCAGATCAACCCGGTGGTGCGTTCGCAGTCGGCGCAAGCCTCTGTGGATCAGGTGCGGGAGGTGCGGAACCTCACCGCAAACAGTGGGCCCAGTTCGCTGGCCTTCAAAGGGCCGAAACCCGGACCGCCACCTGGCACGAACTCGCTGACCTTCACCTGGCAGCCACCCAGCGGGGCGGACCCGCACTCGAACAACCTACTGGCAGCTTACAACGTGTACTTCACCGGAACCCCTACGCCCGTGGTGTTGGATCGGTTCGCGACAAGTTACACCGTGACGAATCTGTCGTCGGGGCAGGGATGTCCGTTTCTCATCAGAACGCTGGATATCTCCAACCGGCTAAGCAGCGGGAGTTCGTTGCTGGCGGCGAACCCGGCGCCGACGGTGGCGAAGCGGCCGACGTCCGTGCCTGCCACAACCACGGCGCCTGCCCCGATGGAGCAGCCGGTGTGCAGCACGATGGGCGAGACGGTCCAGTCGTCCGCACGGGCGAGGGCGCCGTCCGCGGTGATGGCCCGCGGATAGCGGTCGTTGGTGAGGATGGCGTTGGGGCCGATGAACACGCCGTCCTCCACGGTGACGCCGTGGTAGACGAGCGCGAGGTTCTGGACCTTGACGCGGTTCCCGAGGGTCACGCCCTCGTCGATGAACGCGTCGCGGCCAATCACGCATTGGGCGCCGATGGTTGCGCCGATGCGGATCTGGGCGCGGTGCCAGACGCTGGAGCCGGCGCCGATGGAGACGTCCGCCTCAAGATCCGCCGTGGGGTGGACGCGGGCGGTCGGGTCGATCACGTGGCTGGCTCACTCCGTGCGCGGCTGTGGGTCGGGCGCCGGTTGGGCTGCATCGCGCGCGGCCGTACGGGGGCTTGCCCGAGGACGGTCCCGAGTATACCGGGCGCGTTCAGCGCGCCTGTCTCAGCGGCCTGAGCGGCGCCCCCGGCGGACCAGCGCGCTGACAAGGCCAAACGCCGCACCGAAGGCCAGCGCCGAGCGCCAGTCAAGCAGCGGACGGACTGATCCTTCCACGCGTGCGGCCAGCAGCACCAGCACCGCACTAGGCCGCGTGATTCGCACATCTTGTGCAATCAGCGTTCGGACGAAGGACTGCTCGATGTTGACCTCGCGCGCCGCAGCAACGCCAACGGATCCCTGGCTGACGCGCAGCTCGCCCGCGAGCACAGCGCCCACGGAGCCAAACTCCACGCTCACCTGCTCAGCGCGCGCAGCGCCCACGCCGCCCCACGAGACAAAGACGTCGTCCGCCTCGAGCTGGCCGATACCGCCCATGCGGACCTCAACCTGCTGCGCCGTAGCCTGCTCGATGCCGCCGCGCTCAATGCGGAGGCTCGCGAGCCGGGGGGCGGCGGTATCCGAAGCCGTGCCAGCCACGGCGACGGGTTCGGCCGGGGGCCCCTCTTGCTCGATCAGGAGGGCTGGCGCCGAGGTGTCGGCAGCCTTGCGCTTGCGAACGGGCACGGGGCCCGGGTTGATCGTTTCGGCCATGGCGCGTGAACCTCGGAGCGGCAGATGTGCGTGTGACGAGCCTACTACCGAAGCCCAACCGCATCTTGGGCTATCCTCGCCACCCTGCAGGACGGAGATCGATGATGCGCTCGCGCAACCACCCAATTGCCGCGATCCTGATGGCGGTTGCCATCCTCGTGGCCGCGTGTGGCTCCACGGTTGTCACCAACGCGCCCACCCAGACGGCGACCGCGCTCGTCACTCCGGCTTCGTCGCCGTCGCTCACGCCCGTACCCACCGACACCCCCACCCCTACGCCGGCGCCCACGCCCACCCCGGTCCCCACGCCAGTCATGGTGCCGGACCCGATGACCGGGCTGATGGTCACCGAGGCACAGGCGTCACGCCACGTGGTGGCGGTGATGATTGACGACCAGGCCGATGCCAGACCGCAATCCGGTCTGAGCGACGCGAGCATCGTCTGGCAGGCGCCCGCCGAGGGCGGCATCCCGCGCTATGTCGCGCTGTTCCAAGCGGGCAACCCCGCGGCCGTTGGGCCCATCCGCAGTTCACGCCTCTACTTCATCGCGTGGGCGGCCGAGTGGAACGCGGTCTACCTCCACGTGGGTGGCTCCCCGCAGGCGATGGCCCTGCTCAAGACCGCACAGGGGCGC
Source organism: uncultured Chloroflexota bacterium (assembly GCA_903924005.1). Lineage (GTDB taxonomy): Bacteria > Chloroflexota > Limnocylindria > Limnocylindrales > CSP1-4 > CAIXZV01. The sequence goes on from CAIXZV010000624.1 coordinate 2,294, forward strand.
GGCCAGGTGGTGTGGAACGCAGACGAGTTCCGCTGGGGCGGCGCCTACATGTGGCGGATCAAGGAGCGGTTTGCGCCCCACAACGTCTATACCGACGTGAAGCACATGCAGCTGCTGGTCAAGAAGGTGGGCGCTGCGTTCACGATGACCTACAAGCCGTTCTGGCAGTTCGCCCCGGATGCGCCGCTGGAGCAGCGCCCGGTTGGCGGGGCAATCGTTGTTCCGTACCCGGCAAACCTCATCACGTACAAGTACGACCGTGCCACCAACACGTACGTGCGGACGGTGTCCGTTGAGGGTCCGCAGGTGGATGCCGGGACCAAGGTGCGGATTGCGCCCAAGAACGTCGTGGTGCTGGCGATGAGCTTTGCGCCGCTCAACGACGGCTCGAAGAAGCATCGGCTGGAGGCCCAGTTTGTCGGCACCGGCACTGCCTGGATCTCCACCAACGGCATCACCGTGAAGGGGACGTGGAAGAAGGCGTCCATCACGGCGCCGACGCTCCTGTTTGGCCCAGGCGGCAAACCCGTGACGCTCACCGCCGGCCAGACGTTTGTCAACGTTGTGGGGATCGGCACCGCGGTGAAGTTCACGGCCGGCAAGCCCTTGGCGCCGCCAGTCGCGTCACCGTCGCCATCGCTGGCACCATCGCCCACGCCCAGCCCCAGCTGATCTAGCGCCGCCGGAGGCGGGCGGGGTAGCGGCTAGCGCAACGGTGCAGGCCGCGCAGCTTCGGCCCAGACGGCGCGCGTCTCCCGCGCCACATCAGCCCACGTCCGCGGCGTTTCCGCGCGCGCTGCAACGGCGGCACACAGCGTCCGGTGGAGCGCGTTGTCCGTCCAGACCGCTCGGATGGCGGTTGCAAGACGTGCTGCATCGCCAGGCTCAACCAGGATCCCGGCCGCGCCGATGACCTCGGGCAGCGCGCCGACGGCGCTCGCGATGACCGGTACGCCGGCCGCAAGCGCCTCCATCGCGGCCACACCGCCAGCGTCCGCGAGGGCGGGTTCAAGAGCGAAGCGCGCACCCGAGATCAGGGCCGCCAGACGCTCGTCAGGGAGCGCAGGCGCATAGGCGATTGCGTCCGCGACACCCGCCTTGACCGCAGCCCGTGACAGGGAGGCCCGGTCGTCTGGCGTGGCGCCCACAACGCAGACGCGAGGCGGCCACGAGGGCGCGCCGGCTGGAGCAGGTTCAGCCGACAGCAGCGCCAGCGCGTTGAGGAGCGTTGGCAGATCCTCGCGCGCGTCAAAGCGCCCGGCGTACACCGCATAGCGCTCGTCAAGCCCCAGGCGTGTGCGCTCGGCCTCAGCGGCCACGGCGGCCTCGGGCCGGTATGCGGCGCGCGGAGCCATCGGCACCACCCGCACCTTCGCCTGGCGCACGTGGAGCAGACGGCGCGCCTCAGCTGAGGCTGCTCGGCTGGGAACAATCACCGCGGCCGCGTCACGCAGCAGCCGTGCCCGGAGCTTCTGGCCAAACCGGGCGAAGGCGCCACGCTGCCAAGCGTCGGGCAGCTGCCATGGGGCCAGATCCAGCAGCGCCGCAACCACGGGGATGGGCGAGCCGATGGGCAGGGCGCCCGCCGCGGCGAAGTACACAGAGCCAGCGGCGCCGCCGCGCTCGGCCCGCCAGCCGGCCCCAGTGATGGCGCCGCGCAGCAGGAACGGGTCTGTCACAAGCGCTCCGGCGCGCAGTGCGCGTGTCGGCGGCAGAAGGCGTCGGCCAATGACGTCAAGCGACGGCCAGCGGCCTTCGGTTGGGTCGTCCCGGTCAAGGGCAACCAGAAACGCGAAGGATTCCCCGTCCAGCGGATCAGCGTCAATTGCGCCCAGCAGCCCCTCGAGGTACGCGGCCGTCAGCGGCGCACGCTCGGGATCCTGCAGCGGGCGGATGTCCATGACCACGCGGACGCCGGCAACACCGGCCACGCCGGTCACGCCTTGCGGGCTCCCCCACCCCTGGCGGGTCCGCGGCCGCGCAGTTCGTCAATCCGCAGACCAATCACCACAAGGAGCGCCTCAACAATGATGCGGCGGCTCATCTTGGACGTGCCCGCACGACGGTCCCTGAAGGTGATGGGCACTTCCGTGACCCGGGCGCCCATGCGGCTGGCCCGGTAGGTCATCTCAATCTGGAAGACGTAGCCGCCGGCGCGGACGCCGTCACGGGGCACCGCGGCCAAGGTTGCGCCGCGCCAGGCCTTGAAGCCGCCGGTGAGATCGTGCGGGCCAAGACCCAAGACGGTCCGCGCAAACACGGAGCCGCCGCGCGAGATGATCCGCCGGATGATCCCCCAGTCCTCAACCCCGCCACCGCGCGTATAGCGCGAGCCGATGACGAGGTCAGCGTCACCATCCACAACGGGCGCGATGAGTTCCGGCAGCACCGCTGGGTCGTGGGACCAGTCCGCGTCCATCTGAACAACGACCCGCGCGCCGCCGTCAAGCGCCACGCCAAAGCCGTCCAGATACGCGCGGCCCAGACCCTGTTTGGCGGTGCGGTGGCGGACCCGCACTCGCGGGTTGACGGCAGCCATGCGGTCGGCAATGTCGCCGGTTCCGTCGGGCGACCCGTCGTCAACCACCAGCAGCGTGCCGCCAGGCAGGGCAGTCAGAATGGCGGCGGCGATGCCCTCGAGGTTCTCGGCCTCGTTGTAGGTGGGCAACACCACCCAGGTGCCGGCGCCAACGGGTGTGGCTGCAGGATCGTCAGTCATGCGTGCAGTGTACGGGCGGAGACCCGCACCGGGCGGCCAGCGCGTTGGGCTGCGACCCCGGGGTTCGCTATCCCCGGGTCTATCGCCGCGCCAGCCGCTCCACGGTGGGTCAGTGCAGAGGCAGCGCCAAGACCGAGTACTGCGCCTTGCCGGTGCTGTCCTTTGCCAGAACCTTGAACTTGATCGTGCCCACCGCTCCGGACTTGACGGTGATGGTGGCCCGGTACACCGTCGCGCTGATCTTGGTCAGCAGGACGCTCCATGTGCTTCGCCCCGGCTGCATGACGTAGAGGCGCGGGGTTGTGGAGAGCTTCTCGGCCGTGGTGGCCGTGATGGTGATCCGCTGCAGATGGGCAGGCGTCGTGTCGCTGGACGCCACCTTGAAGGCGTCCGCGTAGACCGATGCGACCAGGGTGGCAGCGAGCGCTCCGTCACCGGCCGTGACCACGGAGCGGTATGCGCCGCGCGGCACGTATGCCGCGAGATCGTTGCGGCCGTCCCAGGCGTAGGTGTAGACGCCTGCAGCCAGGGCTTCAGCCGCCTTGACGGTTCGCACCGTGGCGCCGGTCGCGTCGATGATGGTCCACGTGACGGTGGCCGGGTCTGCCAGGGTGAAGCCGACGGTGGCCGTGGGCGCCAGGGCGTCGCCGTCCTGCGGGAAGAAGATCGCCGGCGTCGCCGTTGTGAAGCCGAGCGAGCTGTAGACCTGCACGGTGCGCGTTTGGGGTGCGCTTGAGTTCCCGGCCTGATCCGTGGCCACAACGGACGCCTGATACACGCCGTTCGGGACAACCGTGCCGCCGGTGTCGCGACCGTCCCATACGATGGTGGCGCCACCAAAGACGATCCCCTGCAGCGTTGCAACCGTTTCACTGAGCGCGTTGCGGATGGTGACGGTGGCCATGCCGCGCTCGCTGGACGTCGGGGCGAGCGTGATGGTGTCGCGCACCTTGTCACCGTTGGGGCTGATCAGCAGCGGCGTTGAGGGGTTGCCGGCCAGGCCAAGCGTCGGCGCGACGCGGTCGATGGTGAACGTTCCCCAGTTATTCGACGGGCCGTTGCCCAGACCGTCAGTGGCGGTCACGTGCCAGCGGTACTGCCCGTCCGACACGGACCCCGACGACGGCGCCCAGATCAGCGCGGCAGTGTCGCCGGAGCCGCTAGCGGACGTGATGGGGTTGCCCCAGTTGTCGGTGATCGCCAGGTCCCACGTCGACAACTCAGAGAGTTTGATCGACAGCGGATAGGTGTCGGCCGCGCCGTCCCCGTTTGGGGAGAAGCTGCCGGTGCCGTCCTTGACCTCCCACACCCCCGGTGGGGTGCTGTCGCGCGGGACCAGCGACGCGCCCGGCATGTACCCGTTGACGGAGCCTTCATCAGTGACCGCGTAGATGGGCGAACCGTCTGCGACGGCCGTGACGGGCTCCTGACCGGTGACGCGCAGGAGCGTTGATGCCGGCAGCGTACCCGTGGGGTTGATCGCGTTGACCGCGTCATCGGGCGTGCCGTAGATGGGCGTGCCCTCGACAATCGGGTTGGCGTTTCCGGGGACTTCCAAAGCCGGAGGATCCACGTTGGTGGCGGCGAACGCCGCGCCGGTGATGTCTTCGGTGCGCGAGGTCATGTCACCGGTGTAGGCGCGGTAGAAGCCGGTGGGGGTGGAGGTGTCCGCGTCCAGCAGTTCCAGCGCACCAGGCGTCCGCACCGACGGGAAGGAGTACAGGTGGTTGTGGAACTCGGGCGCGTGGAGAAAGACGTCCACCAGGGGCTGGCGCGTGGTGAATAGCGCCCGGATGTAGGACGAATCGTCGCCGCCGCTGTGGGCGATGGCGAACACGGCTTTGGCACCGGCGGCGAGGAACCCAGAGGCAAAGTTGTCGGCTCGCTGGCGGGCCACGGAGAGCGTGGGCTCGGGGCCGCCAGGCTCCTGGTTGCCGGCGGAGTAGCACATGTGGAAGAGCAGCACGACAGCGTTGGGCGCCAATTTGAGCGTGCGGATGTACTTCTCGCCGTAGTACCGCATCTCGTAGTTGGTCAGCTTGCCGTCGCCGTTGAGGTCGTAGTTGAGTCCGAAGCCATTCTGC
>CAIXZV010000625.1 GCA_903924005.1 uncultured Chloroflexota bacterium
CGTCGCCCACGTCGACCAGGTAACCGCGCTCGAGTCGGACGTGACACCGAACATCAACACCCGGGCGTTCGCCGACGCCGTTGTGATTGACGTTGCAGGCACCGAGGTGGACGCGGTGGTGGACGTATTCACGAACGCGGGCGTCAGCCCGTCAAATGGGTTCGTCGGATCAACGCCCGAATAGGCGACGATGGCGCCGACGCCGTCGGTGGAACCGGTGCCGAGTGTGAACGTGAAGTTTGCGCCTTCGGTGCCGTCTGCGATGCGATAGAGAATGCCCGCGCCGCGAGTACCGCTGCCGCCGAATGTCGTGCTGGTCAGCGCAGTCCAACCCGTCAGAGTCGGTGCCGCTGAGCCTTGGCGCTCCGAGATCACCGCGAGCAGCAGGTCGCCCGCGACCACGCCCGTCGGCTTGGTGATGGTCAGCGAGGTGTTGGCTGTAGTCGCGCTCGTAGCTGCGCCGCGGATCGCGATCGCGGCCGCGGTGTAGACCGGCGGTGCCCACGGACCCGGGAACGGGCCGCCCACGTTGCCGGACCAGGTGCCCACGGGCATCACCGGCGTGGTGGATGTATCAGTGATTGCGCGCGCGAGGTCCAGCCGGCCGTTGCCGGTGTTGGCCACGGCGGCGGCCGTCCGGGCGAGGCGCCCGATGATCGTGCCGTTGCTGGCTGCCGGATCGTTCGCGCGCATGAGCGCAGCGGCGGCGGCCACGATAGCGGCGGAGGCCGACGTGCCGGAGACGGACGTGGTGGTGCCCGCCTGGTTGAGCGTGAGGATGGACTCGCCGGGCGCGCCGATGAAGGCGTCAGCGCCGGTGTTCGCGAACGAGGCAACCGTGTCGCCCTGGGTGGTGGCGGTGACGCCCACGACGCCCGCATCGCCCGCCGGGTAGGTGGCGGCGGTGGAGGAGCTGTTGCCGGTGGCGGCCACGACAACCACGTCATGCGCGATGGCGTATGTGACGGCTGCCTGCAGCGCGGACGAGTAGTCCGGGCTGGAGAAGCTCATGTTGATGACGTTTGCGCCGTGGTCCACGGCCCAGACGATGCCCGCGATGATGTCCGAGTCTCGGCCGGTGCCGTCAGGCCCAAGCACGGTGACCGGCATGACCTTGACGCCGGTGTAGCCGACGCCCGCGATGCCCAGGGCGTTGTCCGTGGCGGCGGCGATGATCGCTGCCATTGCGGTGCCGTGGCCGTTGGGGTCCGTGGTGCCGGCGGAGCCGTCGAGGATGCTGGTGCCCGCGACAAGCTGGCCCGCGAGATCCGGGGCGGCGGCGCTGATACCGGTGTCGAGGACGGCGACCACCGAGGAGCCTGCGGGCGAAAGGGTGCCGAAGACATTCGTCCAGCCGATCTTGGCCAGGGACCACTGGGAGGCGGCGCCCGGGTCGGACGGCAGCGTGCCGGTGGAGCGGACGCGGTCTACGTCCACGCGCGCAACGCGGGCGTCTGCCCAGAGGGCGGCCAGGGCGGCGGAGTTGGCGCCGGTCAGAACGACGGCCATGCCGAGCGCCGGGACGGAGTCCACCAGCGAAACGCCCGAGGCGGCGATTGCGGCGGCCTGGTCAGCGGCGGAGGTGCCCGCGGCAAACGAGACGACGTACTGGGTGAGAGCAGCAGGGACAGGAGCGGGAGTGGGAGCAGGCGTGGGGACGGGAGCGGGAGCGGTGGTGGGGACAGGAGCGGGCGTGGGGGCGGTGCTGGGAGCAGGAGTAGGGGCATCAGTTGGCGCAGGCGTTGGCGCGTCAGTGGGCGCCGGCGTTGCCGCAGGGGAATCCGATGGCGTGGGGGCAGGGTTACCCGATGGCGTGGACGAGCTCGACGGCGTGGTTGACGGATCCGCAGCAAGGATGGGAATGGGGGCGAAGAGGCTGGCCAGCAGCAGACCAATCTGCAGCGCGGCCAACACACGCATCACCCGCTTCGACGCAGCGGTGGTCGTGTCGAACATCGGAACTCTAACTCCCCGTCTCCCAGGACGGTCCGGCACGCCGCGGCAGGCTTGAGGCGCGGGACCTCAACCTTTGCCGCCCGCTCAACGCCTCACCCGCTGGACCCCAAGCGGGGCTGAGGCGGCAAGGCGAGGCCTATGGTCCTGGGACTACCTACGTTTGCTCCTGCCAACTCCCGTGGGCGGCATGCACCGCCCGCCCCTCCCCGAAAGGGGCATGCCAACCTTACTACGGGAGCGCAATTGGCATCCCGGGCGAACAGTACTAATGGCCTGTGCCATCAGGGCCGTTGCAGCGGCGCAACGTAGGACGGTGCGCGCACGCATCGAGACCTTCAGCCTCTGGTAGCCGTCGCCTCAATCTCCACGAGACCGCCCTTGGGGAGCGCGGCCACTTGGACCGTGGAGCGCGCGGGCGGCGGATCGGGCATGTAGCTGCCGTACACGGCGTTCACCGTGGCGAAGTCGCCCATGTCGGCAAGGAAGATCGTGGTCTTCACCACGTTGGCAAACGAAAGGCCCGCAGCGTCAAGCACGGCCGCGAGGTTGCGCATGGAGCGGTGCGCCTGCGCTTCCACCCCGCCGTCAACCAGCGTGCCCGTTGCCGGGTCAAGACCCAGTTGGCCGCTGCAGTAGACGGTGGCGCCGGTGTCGATCCCCTGGCTATAGGGGCCGATGGCGGCGGGCGCGCCGCTGGTGGCAATCTGCGTGCGGGTCACGAGTCCCTCCGGGGTACGGGTGCCAGGATCCTGGCGGCGGCGATGAATGGCGGGTACTGGCCCGGGGCGGTGAGCCTGCCGTCAATAACGGCAGACGTGAGCTCCTCGGCCGCGGCAACCGCCTCCGGGTATGAAGCATAGAGCGCCCAGTGAGTGGGCCCAGAGCCCGAGATGCCGATGGAGCGGCCGGTGAGCCGCATCAGCGCCCGCTTGAAGGGCACGAGCGCGGGCTCCACGGCGATAGCGGCAGGGGCCAAGTCGTTGGCCGACGCGAGGATTGCGGCCCGCACGGTGAGCGCGTCCGACGCCATGCCGCGGCGGAGTTCATCCGCGAGGTGCGCTGACGCGTGGCGGGCGCCAGCCGCCGGGTTGCGCGCCCCGGCGTCCCACGCGCGGAAGACGGCAGGCGTTGAGAGCGGGACCGCTGGCGTCACAAGCAGGACGCCGGGCCGGTCATGGCGCTCGTCGTCATCGCGAAGCCACGGGATGGGCGTGAGGCGCTCTCCCCTCCCCTCGGCAAGCGCGGGGCCGCCCGCAAGAAAGAAGGGCACGTCTGACCCCAACTCCGCGGCAATCTCGTGGCGCACCTGGTGGTCAAGCTCCACGCCCCACGCCGCAAGCGCGGCGTCCAGCGCGGCGGCGGCATCAGACGACCCGCCGGCCAGACCCGCAGCAACGGGGATGCGCTTCTCAAGACGCGCGGCCAGCGCCGGCGGCTCACCACCGCGGCCGGCGGCACGCCATGGGCCAACCGCGCGACGTCGCGCCGCGGCAAACGCGCGCAACACAAGGTTGTCCGAGGCTCGCCCCGGGTCAAACCCGTCGCTGTGGAGCGTGTCCACAGCACGCGGCGGCAGCGGCGACACAGACAGCCGGTCCGCCAGATCAAGCGGGACCATGATGCTGTGGAGGTCGTGGTAGCCGTCGGGCCGCATGCCCAGAACCGCCAGCGTCAGGTTCACCTTGGCCGGCGCCAGGCGGACAACAAGGTCCACCGGCTACACCGCTCCCGACGAGCGCTGCGGCGTGGTCCGCCCAGAAGGCCAAGTGCGCGGCGCTTGCGCTATGTGGTCCGCCCCCATGGCCATTTGCGCGCCGGAGACCACCGGGAGCGCGCAGGTGGCTCTCGCAGCGGCCCAAACGGCACGCCCACTGCGCCGTTGGGCCCCGCAGCGAACCCGCGGCTCTGTTCCCACAAACGGGGGCACGGACGAGGGCATCAGCCCGCCCCGGTCATCGGGCCCAGCGCCTCAACCAGCGCGATCCACTCCCCCACCGCAAGCGTCTGCGGCCGGCGATCAGGTGCAATCCCCACCGCGGCAAGCGCAGCGTCAACGCGATCCGCCTCAATGGGCAGCTGGCGACGGAGCACGTTGTGGAGCATCTTGCGGCGTTCGCGGAAGCCAGCTTGGACCACACGCCAGAGCGCGTCTTCGGCGGCGGCGTCCAGCCGGTCATCCGTGTCGTAGGGCTCAAGGACAATCACGGCCGATGAGACCTTTGGCGCAGGCTCAAAGGAGTCTGGCTTCACGAATAGTGCAATGCGCGCGCGAGCGTGGTATTGGACGAAGACCGACAGGTACGACATGTCGCCCGGCGCCGCCGCAATCCGCTCCGCAACCTCGCGCTGGACCATCAGCACCAGCCGCTGCGCGCGGGGTGCCTTGCCCAACAGCCGATGGAGGATGGGGCTGGTGATCTGGTACGGCAGATTGGCCACCACGTCGTATGGCGCAGCCACCAGGTTGCTCAGGTCCTGATCGAGTGCATCACCCTCAACAAGACGCAGGCGACCGGCCTCGATGTCGGCTGCATAAACATCCAACAGGAACGCCGCCAACCCGCGGTCCAGCTCAACGGCCGTCACCGTGGCGCCGGCAGCAATCAGCCCGCCCGTGAGGAACCCAAGTCCGGGGCCAATCTCCAGCACGCCGCGACCGGGCCCAGGCGCCGCCTCGCGCAGGATCCCCTCAAGCACGTCAACGTCCGAGAGGAAGTTCTGGCCCATGCTGTGGCGCGCGTGGAGCCCCGCCTCCTTGAGCGTCCGGCGCACATAGCGCGGGTCCAGCCGCAGATCCGCCGCACCCGGCTCGCGAGTCACTTCGCCACCGGCCGTGCCAGCGGCAGCGACGGGCGCGCGTCAAGGTCCAGACCGGCGCGCAGACCGGCGGCCATCCGACGGGCGCCGGCAGCGCCAATCATCGCCCCATTGTCGGTGCACAGACCCGGGCGCGGGATCACCATGGCGATGCCGCGGGCCTCCGCCTCGCCGCTGATCCGCCGCCGCAGCGCACCATTGGCGGCGACGCCGCCGCCCAACACGATGCCCCGGGCGCCAATCGCCTCGGCCGCGCGGATGGTCTTGGTTGTGAGCACATCGGTCACGCTGTCCTGGAACCCCCATGCCAGTTCGGCCACGGCGGCATCGGGCAGATCGCCCTCTCGCTCGTCAGCCGACAGTCCGGCATCGGCCCTTGCCTGCGCGATGATCCGACGCGCAGCCGTCTTAAGACCCGAGAAGCTCAGGTCGTACGTGCCCGGCATCCACGCCCTTGGGAAGACGCGGTTGTGCGCGGTGGCGCGGTCTGCGGCGCGGGAGATCTCAGGTCCGCCGGGATAGCCCAAGCCAAGAAGGCGGCCCACCTTGTCAAACGCCTCGCCTGCCGCGTCGTCGATGGTCCCGCCCAGGTAGCGGTAGTCCAGGTGGTCGCGCATCTCCACAAGGAACGTGTGGCCGCCGGACACAACCAGCGCGATCAGCGGAAACGGCGGCTCCTCGCGTTCCGCCTCGCCCGGGTCCAGCAGCCAGCCGGCGTACACGTGGCCCTCAAGGTGGTTGACCGGGATCAGCGGCTTGCCGTGGACCCAGGCAATCGTCTTGGCGAAGTTGACCCCAACCAGCAGGGAGCCCGCAAGCCCCGGGCCATAGGTGACCGCAACCCCGTCCACATCGGCCATGGTCACACCCGCGGTTGCGAGCGCCTCATCCAGCACCGGCACGATCCAGCGCAGGTGCGCGCGGGCAGCCACCTCGGGGACGATGCCGCCTGTGGGCCCATGGAGCGCAATCTGGCTGGCAACCACGTTGGCGTGGATACGGCGGCCGTCCTCGACAAGCGCAATGCCGGTCTCGTCGCAGCTGGACTCGATGGCCAGCAGCAGCGGCCCGCTCACGGGCAGCCCGCTCATGAGCGCGCCTCCGAAGGTTCGGCATCCTCGGGCACCATCGCGTCACCGATGTCCGATGCGTCAGCCGTGGGCGACGGCGCTGGGCCCGCGTCGAGCGCCGCCCGAAGCTCGGCGATCCGGTCACGCATCTCGGGCTCGGCGAGTGGCGGCGTGGTCATGATCAGCGCGTCCTCGCCGTCATCGCTGTAGTACCGCGGCCGAATGCCGACGGGCCGGAAGCCGTACTTCTCGTACAGGCGCCGCGCGGCGAGGTTCGAGAGGCGAACCTCCAGGGTGGCCTCACGCGCAAGGCGGGCGATGGACAGGTCAAGGAGGCCAAGCAGCAGCCGCTCCCCGATGCCCCGGCGGCGGAACCCCGGGTGCACCGCAAACGTGGTGATGTGCGCCTCGTCCACCATGACCCAGATGCCGCCGTAGGCCACGATGGCGCGGTTGAGCGTGGCCACGAGATAGTGCGCGAGGCGGTTGCCTTCAAGTTCCTGGCGATACGCATGTGCAGGCCAGGGCGTGGAGAACGAGGCGTGCTCGATGATCTGGACGCCCGGCAAGTCACCGACGCCCATGGGCCGGACCTTGAGCGACGCTCTGGCGCTCACGGGGCGCTCCCCCTCCCGCCGCTGACAACCACGCCGTCGTCCGGCAGCGCCATGAGGACACCGCGCGGCAGCGTCACGTATTCGGGGACCAGCCGCGCAAGGTCGTCTGTATCGCCAGCTGCCAGCCGGGCGGCCCCCGCGACACACAGCGCATCGGCCAGGCCGGCTACTGCGGCGTCGCCCAGCGCCGTGGCGTCATCTGGCGCGCGCCCGGCCAGGTCCACGGCCACCAGCCGCCCGTCAACGCCAAGGTCCGCGTCTGTGCCGCCGGGCAGGATCCGCGACGCTTCACCACCGCGGCTCACAACGCGATCCGAGAGGCCGGCGGGCTGGACCAGGACCAGTTGGTGGACGTTGGCCCCGGATGCGGTGGCGGCGGCACGGAGCAGCATGGCTCCGGTTGCAATGCCGACAACCGGGATCTGGAGCCCATGGGCCAGCCCTTTGGCTGTGGCAAGCCCAACGCGCAGCCCCGTGAAGGCGCCGGGGCCAGTGCCCACGACGATCCCGCCCAGGTCCTGCGCCGCGATGCCGCGGTCCGCAAGCAGCCCGGCGATCCGCGCCAGCAGCTCCTCGCCGTGACGGTAGCCCGCCTCCCAGCGCCGCTGCTCCACCAGCATCCCTTCCGCTGTGGCCAGGGCGATCACGGCGTGCGTGGTGGCGGTGTCGATGATGATCAGCGGACGCGCGGTCATGCGGCCGCCTCGAGATACCGCTGGTAGCCGGCATCGGCGGTGCGCAGACAAATCCGCCGCGGCTCGTCGCCAGTCCCGTCAATCACCACGTCCAGCCGCGACACGGGCAGGGCGTCGCCCAGACGCTCCGCCCACTCCACCAGCGCCACCCCGGCGAGTTGCCGCTCGTCAAGCAGACCGCCGGCGAGGGCGTCGGAGGCATCGGCCAGCCGGTACAGGTCCACGTGGAACAGCGGCAGGCGACCCACGTACTCCGTCATCAGCACAAACGTGGGTGACGACACAACGTCGTCCACGCCCAGACCAACGGCGAAGCCCTTGGCGAACTGCGTCTTGCCCGCGCCAAGATCACCAATCAGGCACAGCAGGTCGCCCGGGCGCGCAGCGGAAGCAAGGCGCGCCGCGAGGGTGCGGGTGGCTTCGGGGGCGGCCGTCATGACGACGATCTCTGTGGTTGCTGCGTGCGGGACCATGGGTTCCGAGGGTAGCCCAAGCCGGGGCCCGGTGCGGCCGGGCCAGACCTCAGCCCAACCGCTCCAAGTCACCCAGCGGAACGTCCACCGCCTCGTCCTCGCCAAACGCCACCCGGGCGGCCTCAAGGTGGACGCCGCCCGCAAAGCGCCGCACGCCGGAAAGGCCAAGGACGCGCCCCTCCGCTCCAGCGTACCGACCGCCACGGACGCGCACCCAGTCCTCGGGCATGGCGGGCGCAGGCAGGTCCGGGACATCAAACACCAGAGCCGGCGGATCCAGCAGGATCGCCACCTCCACTCCCTCAAGCCCCGCGAGGAGCGCAGCCAACGGCGAACTCAACGGTCGACGGCCGGCGCCGTCAAGCACCAGCACGGCAAACGGCTCGGCGGGATGCAGCGCGGCACGCTGGCGCCGCTCGGAGGCCTGGAAGTCGCGCAGTTCCTTGCCCGCCAGCGAGGCCACCACGATCCCGCGGATCCCCATGGCGCGGGCGCGGGTGAGCGCCTCGGCGTCAATGCGCGAGCCCACCACGAGGATGTTTCCAACTTGCCCCACATCGATGCCGCCGGGGCGCAGTTCACCCAACGCGTCGGTGACCACCGTGAGCGGGCCTCTGGCGGCCTGGCCCGCACCAAACGCGCCACGGACCGCGCGGCCGCCCAGCGCAATGCGGATCTCCGAGCCGGGCTGCACGGCGGTCACGGTGCCGCCGGCGACGGCGCCAACCGTCACGCGGTGCTCACCCGTGACCAGGCGCCAGCGTCGGGCCCGATTTGGCACCGGCGCCAGCAGTTCTCCCTCCAGTTGGGCGTCGCCACGCCCTCGATGGGTCAGGAGGGCCGTAAACGCGCTGCCGGGGATCAGGGCCTCGCCATCCGGTGCCCGGACGTCCACCTCTTCCACGTGCGCATCGCGGAGCCTCGCCAACAGTGCCGTGCCGGGCTCCACCGTGTCGCCGACGGCCACAAGCGGCTGGTCGCCGGGCGCAAGGGCAACCCGCTCCTCGAGGCCCTCCTCCACAAGGCGTCGGGCAGGGATCTCGGCCAGCCAGGCGGCGCTCATCGGCCAGCCTCTTCCCAAAGCACGCCCTGCCATCCGGCAAGCAGCTCGCGTCGCGGCTCTGCGCGGTCTGGGAGACGCAGCGGCACGCCGCGCAGGTCAACGATCAGACCGGCAAGACCGCCCACCACCTCAACAGCAAAGTGGCGCGCATGGGCGCCAAGGTCAACCGGCTCTCGGAACTGCAGGTTGAGCGCAGCCTTCTCGCCCGGTGCCAGATCGACAAGCTCCAGCCCGCCAGCCAACAGGTCGATCTTCACAGGGCCGCCCCCAGCCTCGATTGTCAGGCTTCCCGCCACACCGCCCCCACGCAGGCCGCCGGGGAGCACCACGCTGCCAAGCGGCACGAGGATGTCGTCGCGCAGGTCGGTGATAATCAGGGCTCGTTCGCGATCGTCACTGATGGTGCCAAGCGGCGCGAGGATCCGCGCCTGGTCAAGCGCAAGCGCCCGGACGCCTGGGCGCCGCATGACGTCCGCCACGGCAAGAGCCACAGCCGGTGCGGGCGCTGGCTGCCAGCACCCGCCGGCGGCGATGAGAAGATCGGGCGGCGGCAGGTCATCAAAGGCGGCCGTCTCGTCGCGCAGCCGTGCCAGCGCAGCGCGTCCCGCGGCCATCCGCAGCAGCGCCCCGTCACCCGCGGCATCGGACCACGCGGCAAGCGACATGTCGCGAAGCCGGTCACGCACGCGAAGCCGGTCCGAGGATGTGGTCAGCCAGCCAAGGATCGCGTCAAGCTCATCCTCGCCAAACCCGCGCGGCAGCAATGCGGCATCGGCCACCACGGCGCTGCGGATGTCAGGCGTCGTGCCCGGCTGCCAGCCAGCGGCGATGCGCGTGGCGCTGGCCTGACCAATCTCCACGATCTCGATGCGGCGACGGAGCACCGTTGCCAGCGTGCCAGCCGCCACGGCCAGCCCGCGACGTCCCTCACGGCTGCCGCCACGCAACTCGTCAAGGAGGGCGCGGAGCAGCTCACCGTCCTGGGCGTCAACTGCGGGGGCCACCACCGTTGGGCCCGGGCGCTCGGATCGAAGCAGGGCGCCTGTCTTGGCGCCAGGCCCGGCGAGACCGCCAGCGAGGACCACGAGGAGGTCAGGACGACGCTCTGCCGCAGCGGTGACCAGACCGCCAAGCTCCGCAAGCAGGCTGCGCTCGTCACCGTTTGGCGGGTCAGACACGCCGGCGAGGATCCCGTCAAGCCGCCGGTCGGCCAGCATCGCCACCGTCTCGAGAATGTCGCCCCCGTCCACCACCGCGGCGCGGACCCTCCAGCCCGCAGCAGCTGCCACGTTGGCAAGGGCCGCAACGGCGCGATCCGTGGCCGCCACCACGGCAAGCTCAGGCGGCGTCTCGGTGGAGCATGTGAGCCGCACAAGGTCGCCAGCGGCACCCGCGCTGGCCAGGCCCAGATCGTCCGCAAACCCTGGGTCAACGGCGGCAAGGCGGCGGCGAAGCCGCTCGGCCAGCGCCTCGTCCGCAATCTCGGCCGGGGCGGCTGCGGCACCAAGGAGGCGCCAGCGGCCGCCGACATGCCCAATGAGCCCGGCGGCGGCCGTGGCCGTACCGCGATCGATGGTGAGGAAGGCCGGCTGCGTTGTGCTCACTGCGCCGATCCTATCAGCGCGGGACGCAGGACCATGTGTTGGACGGGCGCACCCGCCCTTGGCGGCCCATCGGCGTCAGGCGTCCCAGACGTCGCCCTCATCGGCGTCCTCAAGCCGGTCGATGAGCGCCTCGATCCCGACATCGTCGCGGAGGATCTCGGACGCTGAAGGCGTCTGTCCACCAAACAGCTCCCGCAGCACGGGGTCAAAGAAGAGCATCGCGTTGGCGCCGAGCGGCCGATACGGTCTGCTTGCTTCAAGGAAGTGCACCGCGGGGCCAATCATCCCGCGCAGGCGGATCTCCCGCGCGACAGCCTCAACCAGCGCTTCACGGCGCTCGTCGAAGGGCTCCAGCGGGAAGGTCATGCCGGCTGCCTCACAATCGGCTTGGGACGCGGGGACCGGCTCACGAACCACTATCCACAAGCGTGCGGACCGCAACTGTCGAGCCCGCGGCATCGTACACCCGGGGCAGACGGCGAGACATCCCGGCAACCACCTCATAGCTGATCGTCCCGCCTGCCGATGCAACCTCGTGGGCGGTGATGCGCTCGTTGCCCTGGTCGCCCAGCAGCACAAACTCGTCGTCTTCGGTGACCGGTGCGCCGGGCACGTCGGTGACGTCCGCCATCACCGCATCCATCGCCACGCGGCCCACCAGCGGGACGCGGACGCCGCGCACAAGCGCCCATGTGTGGTCCGACGACGCCCGTCGCCAGCCGTCCGCATAGCCCAACGGCAGCGTGGCAATCCGCGATGGACGCGTCGTGATGAACGTGGGGCCGTAGGAGACCCCGTGACCGGGCGGCAGGTCCGCCACGCGCACCGGGCGAGCACAGAGCGACATGACGGGGCGCAGGCCTGCGGCTGCAGCCTCGGTGGCGGCCGGGACAGTCAGCCCGTCGGGGATGAGGCCGTAGATGGAGAGACCCGTGCGGACGGTGTCCCAGCGCCGGGAGTCAGCGCCCAGGAGTCCGCCGCTGCCCGCCAAATGGCGCCGGACCGCCGCGTCCGGATCCGACGTCCCGCTGAAACGAGCCACCGCGCCGCCAAATCGCTCGTCCTGCAGCAGCGTGAGACGCGAGTCGGCGGCTTCCGCAAGGTGTGTCCAGACACCCGCCAAACGGACGCCAGGGGTTCGGCGGATCACGCCCGCCGTCTCGGCCGCTGCCGCGGGCAGCACGCCGCCGCGCCCAAGCCCTGTCTCCACCTCGAGGTGGACCGCAAGCGGGGGCGAACCGGCGGGCAACGCGGCCGCGGCTGCGAGGATCCGCGCGGATGGTGCGCCCGGGCCACGGCTCACGGCGACCCCACGCGCGGCGGCTTGCGCAACCCAGGCCGCAGGGATCGGGTACAGCACGAGCAGCGGCACCGTGATGCCGGCGTCGCGGAGCTCCAGCGCCTCGTCAAACGTGGCAACCGAGAGACCGCTAACTCCAGCGGTCTGCAGCGCGCGGGCAACGTGGACCGCGCCGTGGCCGTACGCATCGGCCTTCACCACGGGCTCCACCGCGACTCCCGGGCCCGCGGCAAGGCGGAGCGCCGCGAGGTTGCCGGTAAGCGCGTCGAGGTTGATCTCAAGCCACGCTGTGCGCGGCAGGGGCGGCAGACCGGCGGCGGCGAGGCGGCGCTCGATGGGCTCCCGCACGGCCCGCTCCCGCCCAGCCGGCTGGTGCCCAGCCCGCTGGCGCCCAGCCCGCTGGCGCCCAGCCGCGGTCAGGAGGAGCTCCCGGTGGCTCCCCCGCCAGCACCGGGCGTTCCGGTCTGGACGCCAAAGCCAAGCCGTCGACCAGACTTCTGGCGCTCGGCTACCTGCGCCAGACGCCGACGCGCCATGGGGACCGCCTCGGGCAGGTCCGACGCCAGCAGACCCGCATCGCCGAGGCGCTCTCGGACCATGTCTCCCGCAACGCCGTGCAGATAGACGCCGAGGCGAGCCGCATCAAACGGCGTCATCCCCTGGGCCAGCAGGGCGCCGATGACGCCGGCGAGAACGTCTCCCGTGCCGCCGGTTGCCATAGCTGGGTTCTCAAACGGGGCAACCGCGATGCTCCCGTCCGGCGCCGCAATCACGGTGTTGGCGCCCTTGAGAACCACCACCTGGCGCCATTCCACGGCTGCCGCAGACGCCGCCGCGGCCCGCGCATCGTCATCGGTGTTGAGGTCCCCGTCCGCTTCGGGGTCGTGACCGCTCCCGGCGCGAAGCCGAGCAAACTCGCCCGCATGTGGCGTCAAGACGCAGGGGCGCGTCACACGCGTCCACCACTCGTCAGCGCTGGCCAGCGTCCGGAGCGCCTCCGCATCAAGCACGGCAGGCGGGCTCGCCGGCTCCTCTGGAGCCGTCAGCAGGAGTCGCAGCAGGTCAGCCGTCGCGAGCGCAGGCCGCAGACCCGGGCCAATCACCAGGGCGTCGTGCTCGTTGTCAAGGATTGCGGCGAGCGCGGGCTCTGGATCCACCTCCTCGACACCGTCCTCCGGCAGCGCCATTGTCGTTGCCTCAATCACCTTGGCCGCAAACAGCGGCTGCAGAGACTCAGGGACCGCCAGCGTGACGAGACCAGCACCGCCGCGTCCCGCCGCACGACAGACAAGCAGCGCAGCCCCGGCGTAGTCCAGCGAGCCCGCGATCACCAGCAGCTTGCCAAAGGTGCCCTTGTGGCCGCGCGCGGCCCGATCCGGCAAGAGCCGCGCCATCGCGTCGTCGTCAAGCTTGACGATGCCCGCGGGAGCCGCCGGGTGCGTCTCGGCCGCATCGGGCTCGCCCCGCCGGAAGAAGCCCACCCGATTCTCAGGCATCGCCTTTCTCCCTCGCTGCCGCATTGGCCTCGTGCAGATCGCGCAGCCGCTCCATGCGCGCAAGCAGCTTGCGCTCGCGCTCGTCAAGGCGCTCATCGATATCGAGCGGGAAGACGTAGCGCCCGCCGGCGGTCCGCACGCCAAATGCAACAGCCACCGCGTAATCCGACTCGTGGGTGATCGAGAGCGCAATCCGGCCCATGCCCAACTGCACGGCCCGCTCGGCGGCTCGCCCGTGCAGGCGCACGGCGGGCTGCCCGGTGGGCAGGCGCTCCACCTCGATGTCCTTCCAGCCGATGCCGCGGACACCCAGGCCAAGCACCTTGGACACGGCCTCCTTGGCGGCCCAGCGACCGGCAAAGGTCTCCGGCCGGTCGCGGACGTAACGGCGCTCCTTCTCGGTGAGCACGCGCTTGCTGAACCGTTCGCCAAAGCGCTCGATCGACGCGCGGATGCGCTCCACCTTGATGATGTCGACCCCAAGCTCGGTGGTCCCCTCCGGCACCACCCCGGGGGGCAGCTGCGGATTGGTGTCGGATGCGGGCCGGGCCATCCCCTACTCCACCGTGACTGACTTGGCGAGGTTGCGCGGCTGGTCCACGTCCGTGCCGCGGGCAACGGCGGTGTAGTACGCGAAGAGCTGGAGCGGGATCACCGCAAGCACCGGCGACAGGGCCTCGTGCGTGTCCGGCACGTACAGCACGTCGTCCGCATAGCTGGCGATGGCCTGATCGCCGACGGTGGCAACGGCGATCACCTTGGCCTCGCGGGCCCGACCCTCCATCACGTTGCTGATCAGCTTGTCGTAGACGCGCGAGCGCGTGGCGACGGCAACCAGCGGGTACTGCGCGTCCAGGAGCGAGATGGGCCCGTGCTTGAGCTCGCCTGCGGCATAGCCCTCGGCATGGATGTAGCTGACTTCCTTGAGCTTCAGTGCGCCCTCGAGCGCCACAGGCAGCGAGTAGCCGCGACCGATGAACATGAAGCCGCCCATGCCCAGATAGCGCTTGGCGAGGGCCGGGACATCGGCCGACATCTCAAGCGCCAGTGCGGCAGCCTCGGGGAGCGCGCGGAGCGCCTGGCCAAGCTCAAGCTCCTGCTCCAGACCAAGCGAGCCGCGCGCCTTGGCGATAGCCGCGGCCAGCACGATCAGCGTGGTCACCTGGGTGACAAACGTCTTGGAGGCGGCAACCGCAATCTCCGGACCCGCCTGCAGGAACATGACGGCCATGGCTTCGCGCGTGATGGCCGAGCCCACGGTGTTGGTGACAGCCACGATGGGGCTGCCCTGCTCTCGGGCCCAGCGCGTCGGGGCGATCGTGTCGGCGGTCTCGCCGGACTGCGTCACCGCGATCACGAGGGTGTTCGCGTCAAGCGGCGGCGGGGCGTAGCGGAACTCAGAGCCCACCGTCACGCGGGCCGGGATGCCGGTCCAGTCCTGGATTGCGGCGGCGCCCACCAGCGCAGCGTAGGACGCGGTGCCGCAGGCCACAACCTCCACGCGCGTGACGCGGCGGAAGACGTCCTCCATCCCGTCAAGCTCGGGGGCGTGGATCCGGCCGTCCCCGGTCACGCGGCCCGCCAGCGACTGGCGGAGCGCATCGGGCTGCTCGTGGATCTCCTTGAGCATGAAGTGGTCGTAGCCGCTCTTCTCGGCCGCCTCGGGGGACCAGGTGATGATGGTCTCGGCGCGCTGGCGCGGGCTGCCGTCAACGCCAGTGATCGTGGCGCCCGACGGGCGCAGATCAACGACATCGCCCTCTTCCAGGAAGATCACCCGCCGGGTATGGGCGAGGATCGCGGCCACATCGCTTGCGATGAACGCCTCCCCGTCGGCGAGGCCCACAACCAGCGGCACGTTCTCGCGGGCGCCGATGAGCCGGTCCGTCTCGCCGCGGTGCATGACCGCAATCGCATATGCGCCGCGGCACTGGCGCAGGGCGGCCCGCACGGCATCGGCGAGATCGCCCTGGTAGGACTCCTCGATGAGGTGGGCGATGGCCTCCGTGTCGGTTTCCGACGTGAGCACGTGGCCGCGGGCCTCAAGCCCGTCGCGCAGCTCACGGAAGTTCTCGATGATCCCGTTGTGGATCACGGTGATGGAACCCGTGCAGTCCTGATGCGGGTGGGCGTTGAGGTCGTTGGGACGGCCGTGGGTGGCCCAGCGGGTGTGAGCGAGGCCAATCGCAGCGTGGGGCGTGCGGTCAGCGATTGCCGTGGCAAGGTTTGCGAGCTTGCCCGCCCTCTTCTCAAGGAACAGCTCGCCCGCGTCGTCCACCAAGGCGATGCCCGCGGAGTCGTACCCGCGGTACTCAAGCCTGCGAAGGCCCTCGATGAGAATTGGACCAGCCTCACGGGGACCGGTATAGCCAACGATGCCGCACATGCCGCGGGGGTTCTCCTAGAGGTCCGCCGCGCCCTGCCGCAGCCGGCCTAGTGTAGACGCTCCCCCGCGAGGGCCGTCACGGCGTCGGCAATCTCGGTCACGAGCGCCGCGTCCTCTCCCTCAACCATCACCCGCAGGACGGGTTCGGTACCCGAGGGACGCACGAGGATCCGGCCGTGGGGCGCAAGACGTGCCTCGGCGTCGGCAACAGCCTTCGCAAGCATCGGGTCCGCCTCCCACTGGTCGCGATGGCCCACGCGGACGGCCCGCTGCTGTTGCGGCAGGAGCGGCACGGCCCGCGCCAGCTCCTCAATCCCAGTGCCGGCGGCAATCATCACGCGCAGGAGCTCCAGCGCGGTGAGCACGCCGTCGCCGGACGTCGCGTGCTCGCGGACAATCACATGACCGCTCTTCTCGCCGCCAAGGCCAGCGCCCGAGACGAGCATGGCCGCCAGGATGTGC
>CAIXZV010000626.1 GCA_903924005.1 uncultured Chloroflexota bacterium
GCCGGCGACCAAGCCTGGTCCGTCATCCCCACGATGAGCTCCGTGGCCACAACGGCGGGCGTCAACCCCGCGGGTGCTGCCAACACCAACTTTGGCATCGCCCAATTCACCGGGGTCACGCACCCGGCGCGGTGTCTCCCCGCCGGCACGTACCGCGTGGAGCTCTATGCCAACGGCAAGAAGATCGGCACGGCGGACTCCGACAGCGCCACCGCCTACACCGCCTTTGCGGCGCGTGACATCGGCGCGGCGTTCTGCCACCCGGCCGACTGGACCGTGTCGGCCGACAGCACGCTTGGCCTCTCTGCGATGGCAACCGGGCCGGGCGGCGACCGCGGCGCGGGCGTTGTGCATCTGGCCCAGCCGTCGGGCGGCGACCAGGCGGCGACGCTCCGCGGGGTGCTTGACCTGGTCCAGGGAGACCTTGGCCGGCGTCTGGGGCAGACGCTGACGCCCGCGTCCAACGGGGATGTGACGGGGCCTGTCATGAGCCTCCCCGGGCTGCAGCGGGGCATCAGGTACGCAGGCGGATCCGTGGTGCTGTCCGCTGCGCTTGATGGCGATGGCAGCGCGTATGCGACATGGGTCTACGGCCCCAACGAGTGGTTTACATCGGGCGATTGGGCCTGGGTCAACGGCTCCTTCCGAAGGCTCGAGTAGTGGGGGTCTCGCCGCTGGAGGCGTTGGCCCTCCTGGCGGCCGGCATCCTCGGCGGCATCGTTGGCGTGGTTGTGAGCCTCGCATCGCTGGTGACGTACCCGGCATTGCTGCTCGCCGGGCTGCCCCCGGTGGCGGCCAACGTGACCAGCACCGTGTCGCAGACGTTTATCGGGATTGGCGCAGCGCTTGGCGCCCGGCGGGAGCTTGGGGGTCAGCGGGCGATGCTGTTGCGGCTGGCCGTGCTCTCGGCGGTTGGCGGTGCCCTTGGCGCCGCCATCCTGCTTGTCCTGCCAAGCCGAACCTTCGAGATTGCGGCGCCAGTCCTTGTTGGCGGCGCATCCCTGGCAATCCTCGTCCAGGCGCGTCTGGCCCACCACCGCGCGTTCCGCCCGCGGGGGATCCGCATCCCGACGGCGCTGGCGTACGTGGCGGTGTCGGCCTATATCGGCTACTTCGGAGCGGGCGGCGGGATCATCGCGCTGGTGGTGCTCGCGGCCATCATCGACCGGCCGCTTGGCCATGTGGCCATGGCAAAGACCGCACTTGCGGGCCTCGCCAACGGGGCGGCGGCCATTGGCTTCATCTTCTTTGGACCGGTGCGCTGGGCGTTTGTGATCCCGCTGGCCACGGGGCTGTTGATCGGCGGGTACATCGGCCCATCGTTGGTTCGGCGTCTGCCGGTGCGCCTGCTGCGGGCGCTGATTGCGTGTTCGGGGTTCGGCGTGGCGGTGCTGCTGGCGTGGCGGGCCTACGCCGGGGGCTGAACCATTCCGGGCGTACGTGCCATCATCCGCGCACCGGGCGGCGCCCAGATCGCGGCCCGGGCCCGGGGAGGGGCTGCCGTGCATCGCCGCTGTTCAACGTCGGCCTTGCTGCTGCTTGCAGCCGCGGCGCTCGTCACCGCCTGCGGCTCAACGCCGCCGCCCGCCACCCAAGCGCCGGCGGCTACCGCCAGTGCACCCGGGGCCACCGGCCCGGCCCCATCGGCAGGCCAGTTGGGTACGCCTGCCCCGACACCTGCAGCCTCGGGCGGCACGATCATCTCCGACGCGGTTGTACCGGCCGGCGTCCAGTACCTGGAGCCCGCAACCACAACGCCCTGGGGTCTGCCGGCCGACGCACGGTGGGACGCCTTCGCCACGGTGACGGCAGGGGTCGCCGCACCAGATCTGGCCATCGGGCAGGACGCCAAGCAGGGCGCCGTGGCCGCTGTCAGATCCGGCTCCACATGGCGACGGACGCTCCTCGCCAGCACGGCGTCCATCAAGGGTCCGGGGCGGTACGTGAACACGGACTATGTGACCGTGTCGGCAGGCGCCGCCAGCGAGCGCGGCTACCTCGTAACCGCCGCAGCCACCATCACCGACGCGGGCCGCTACGGCGGGAGCGGTCTCGGCTTCGCCTGGTTCTCCAAGGACGGCGCCGTCTGGAAGCGAACCGACTTCCGCGGCCTCTTCGGCACCACGGCGTTCTTTGCGCCGACAGCAGTGACAGCCACGAGGTCGGGTTGGCTGGTTGTTGGGGCGCTCACGGATCGCGAGATGCGGGCCAAGTCGCAACTGGTCGCCGTCGCCTCAGCGGACGGGACGGCCTGGCATGAGGTCTCACGGATCAAGGACACCTGGGCGCTGACGTCGCGGCAGCTGGATCGGATGGGTGGGCGGATCATCCTTGCGGGCACCGCGTGGATGTGCGCGACGGACGGGTCGGAGCAGCATGTCGGCATCGGCAACCCACAGCTGCGGCTCTGGTCAACCACAGACGACGGCATCACCTGGACCGCCGGCGA
>CAIXZV010000627.1 GCA_903924005.1 uncultured Chloroflexota bacterium
AGCGCCCCGTTGCGGAACTTCAGCATGGCCACGGACGTGTCCCAGTCGTCAGCCTTCGCAAAGCGCTCGTCATAGAGCACGGACGCCCAGGCATGGACCTCTTCCACTTCGCCCACAAGGAACCGTGCAAGGTCAAGGTCGTGGACCGACATGTCCAGGAACGAACCACCGGCCGTGAGCAGGAACTCGAGGGGCGGCGGAAACGTGTCACGCGAGTAGGCGTGGAACTGCTCGATGCGGCCCAAATCGCCCGCGACGATCAACTCCTTGGCCCGGGCATACCCCGGGTCAAACCGGCGCATAAAGCCAACCTGCACGGGCAGACCGGTCTCGTGCCAGAGGTCCACGATCTTGCGTGTGTCCGAGAGCTCCTGCGCGATGGGCTTCTCGGTCCAGACCGCCTTGCCGGCCCGCAGTGCGGCCTCGATCATCGCGGCGTGCGTGTTGGTTGGGGTGACGATCACCACGGCCTCGACATCGTCGTCGTGGATCGCCGCCATCGGGTCCGTCGAGGCGCGCTTGGCCCCTCCAATCTCGCGTCCGGCCTCGGCAAGCGCCGGCACCGGGTCTGCGACAACCACAAGGTTGGTGTTCGGCAGCGAGGCGATGTTCCGGATGTGGGTCTGCCCCATCCGTCCCGCGCCCAGCACGGCCACGCCGATGTTCTTCGGGTCCTTCGGTGTCCAGCCCATGCTTCTCCTTCGAGCCGTCATGCGGCTCAGTGCTTCCCAGTTCAACTCGCGGCTGCCAGCTCCCGCCGCACGCGCTCCGCAACGGCCGTGGGCGTGAGCCCGTGCCGGTCCAGCAGCCATGCGTTGGGCGCGGACTCGCCCCAGATGTCCTCGATGCCAATCCTGACGATGCGGCTGCCAGCCGCCCGGCGCGGGACGGCGCCGCTCACGATCTCAGTTACCAGCCCCCCAAGGCCGCCCAAGACGCTGTGCTCCTCAACGGTCACCACCAACGGTACCTGCGCGGCGGCGTCCGCAAGGGCAGCCTCGTCGCACGGCTTCACCGACGGCACGTGGATGACGCCGGCGTCGATGCCGTCGGCTGCCAGCAGTTCAGCGGCTGCCAGCGTGCGGGCGGTCTGCTGCCCAGTGGAGACCAGCAGCAGGTCCGCGCCGTCGCGCAGACGGCGCACCACACGCGGCGCAAACACATAGTCCGCCCCAAACACGTCCGGCCCGCTCTCACGGCCCAAGCGCAGATACACCGGGCCGGGCGTCGCTGTTGCCCAGCGCACCATCGCGGCGCACTCCGCCGCATCGGCCGGCGCCAGCACGGTCATCCCGGGCATGGCGCGCATGATGGCGAGGTCCGCGATGTCGATGTGGGTCTTGCCCGAGAGCCCTGCCTGCAGCCCCGTATACGCGGCCCCAATCTTCACGTTGGCGTGCGTCTGGGCCACCGCCATCCGGACCTGGTCCAGGGCGCGGTGGGTGAAGAAGATGCCGAATGACGACAGCCACGGCACAAAGCCCAGGGACGCCAGGCCAACGGCCGTGCCCACCATCCCCTGCTCTGCAATCCCCATCTGCAGGAACTGGTCCGGGTACGCGTCGGCAAACCGGTCTGCCCGCGTGGATGTGGCAAGGTCCGCGTCCAGCACCAGGATGTCCGGGTTGGCGCTGGCCAGCTCAATCAGGGTGTCGGCCCAGACGTCGCGCTGCGCCCGGCTCACAGCTCAACCCCGTTGGACCCGTTGACTTCGGGCGCCGTCAGCTCAAGGCGTGCAGCCTCGGCTTCCGCGGCCGTGGCGGGTCGGGCGTGCCATTCGGAGCGCCCCTCGGTGAACGAGATCCCGCGGCCCTTCACGGTGCGCGCAAGGATCACCGTGGGCGTGTCGCCGCCGGACGTGGCGCGAACGTCGTCCAGCGCGGCCAGGATCTGGCCAAAGTCGTGGCCGTCAATCTCCAGCACGCGCCAGCCGAAGGCCTCGAAAGCGCCCCGGAGGTTTGCGCCGGCCCACGGGTCGCCGCGGTTGCCCCGGTGCTCCTCGCCGTCGGGCAGCAGCCAGCCGTACTGCTGCATGCCGTTCCGGTCCACGATGGCCGTGAGGTTGCCGGCGCCATAGCGCGGCGCCACGTGGACGGTCTCCCAGACCTGGCCCTCCTGCGCCTCGCCATCGCCGAGCATCACAAACGTGTGGAAGTCCAGCTTGCGTCGACGCGCGCCAATGGCCATGCCGAGGCCAATCGCCAGCCCCTGGCCAAGCGAGCCCGTGGATGTGTCGAGGCCCGGCAACCGCAGCATGTCGGGGTGCCCCTGGAGACGGCTGTCGCCAGCGTCAAACGTGCTGAGCTCCTCCACGCCAAAGTAACCGCGCATCGCCATCACCGCGTACAGCCCCACCGAGGAGTGGCCCTTTGACAGGATGAACCGGTCCCGCTCGGGCCAGTCAGGCTGGTCCGGTCGGATGCGCATGGCGCGGAAGTAGAGCGCCACCAGCAGGTCCATGGCTGACAGCGGCCCGCCAACGTGGCCGGCGCCGCTGTGCGCGACGGTCTCAATGACATGGAGGCGCCCGCGCTTGGCAAGCGCCTCCAGTTCGTCAATGTCGGGTTGTGACCCGGGCTGCGGTTCGGCCATCAGGCTGTCAGGTCCCGCGACGATGGTCAGACGGCGCCGGCCGCGGCCAGCATGCCCACCAGGATCTCGCGGTTTGCCTTCGCGACATCGCCGGGCGCACCCGGCTGGGTGTCCTGCTCAACCACGAAGTAGCCGTCATAGCCGCGGTCAACCAGCGCCCGCACCATGACCGGGACGCGGGCGATCCCATCCCCTAGCGTGGCGAAGATGTAGTGGCGCAGCGCGTCGGCAAAGCTCCAGCCATCGGCGCGCGCCTGGGCCAGCACGGAGCCGTTCACGTCCTTGATGTGGACATGGGCCACGCGGCCGCCGTAGCGCTCCAACATCTCCATGTTGTCGCCGCCGCCGTAGGCCATG
>CAIXZV010000628.1 GCA_903924005.1 uncultured Chloroflexota bacterium
GGCACGCTGGAACGCGCGATGGTTCCGAAGACCAACGCCGTGCGCGCACGGCTTGGTCTCGCGCCGGTCGCCAACGTGGACGACATGTTCGGCCGTCCGCCGCTCCTGCTCTACCTCACGGCTGAGCCGTTTGAGTACCCGCGCAGCGACTGGCCGGCCAACGTGGTGATGGTGGGCCCGTGCGAGTGGGAGCCTTCGGCCGGCACGCCAGCGTGGTTGGCGGAGATCACCGCGCCAATCGTCCTGGTCACAACGTCATCCGAGTTCCAGGGCGACAGCCGGCTGATCCAGACCGCCCTCGACGGCCTCGCGAACGAGCCCGTCTTTGTGGTGGCCACCCTTCCGGCTGGGGACCCGGGCGTGCTCCGGGTGCCTGCAAACGCCCGCGTTGAGCAGTTCGTCCCGCACGGTCCGATCCTTGACCGAGCCGTGTGCGCCATCACGCACGGCGGCATGGGCGCCACCCAGAAGGCCCTGGCCCGGGGCGTGCCGGTGTGCGCGGTGCCCTTCGGCCGCGATCAGCCGGAGGTTGCGCGGCGCGTGGAGATCGCCGGGGCCGGGAGTCGTCTCCCCGCCGGTGCCCTGACGCCGGTGCGGTTGCGCGACAAAGTCCGCGAGGCAACCGGTCGCGCGGATGGCGCCAAGCGCATTGCTGCGGCATTCAAGGCCGCGGGTGGCCCCGCTGCCGCGGCCGATGCCGTCGAGCGCAAACTCATCAACGGGCGCTGAAACAGGCCCCGGGCGCAGAAGAGCCTCGGCCGCTGGGGGGAAAGCGGCCGAGGCTCTGGCTGGAGAGCGGCGAGATCGCGGCGGGGAGCGCATCGGTCGTCCTGCCGATGCGACGCCTATTGACGGCGCGAGCCGGTGTCAGATTGCGGCGGGCTGCTCAGCGTGCGCTGAGGTCCAGACCGCGCGCCTTCTCCATGATGATCTGGTGGTCCTGCGTAAGCCCGGTGGCGAAGCCCGCCTCGGACAGCGCCAAGTAGTACTCCCACATGCGGATGAACCGCTCGTCAAAGCCCTGGGCGCGGACCGCGTCAAGGTTGGCGAGGAAGCGGGCCCGCCAGGCGCGCAGCGTGAGCGCGTAACTGGGGCCGATGTCGCGCGCCTCGCGGAGCAGCAGGCGTGTGCCGTGGCAGGACCGCTCAATCTCGGCCAGCGACGGGCACAGGCCACCCGGGAAGATGTACGTCTGGATCCAGTTGGCGCCGCGCCGCTGGGGCTCGTACGCCACGTCCGGGAACGTGATCACCTGGAGGCTGAACTTGCCGCCGGGCTTCAACGCGCGGTCACAGGCCTCAAAGTACGTGGTGAAGTACTCCGCGCCCACGGCCTCCAGCATCTCAATCGAGACGATGGCGTCATAGGTGCCCTCGATGTCCCGATAGTCACGCAGCTGGACGTCCACCAGACGGTCAAGCCCCGCCTCGCGCACACGCTGCTGCGCGAGGTCGTGCTGCTCCTTTGAGATGGTGACGGTGGTCACCCGGCAGCCAATCTCGCCCGCGGCATACAGCGCAAACCCGCCCCAGCCGGACCCGATCTCAAGGACGTGCATCTCAGGCGTGAGCCCGGCGCCTTCGGCCATCCGGCGGAACTTGTTCCGCTGGGCGTCCGCAAGCGGCTGATCCGGCGTCTCGAAGACGGCAGACGAATACGCCATCGTCTCGTCCAGAAACAGCTTGTAGAAGTCATTTCCCAGGTCGTAGTGGGCGGAGATGTTCTTGCGGGCGTTGTCCTTGCTGTTGTGGCGGGCGCGGTGGGCAAGCCTGCGCGGGATCTCCAGCGGTAGGTTCCACCATGCGCGGCCAAGCGCCAGCGCCGAGCGGTTGAGCGCCGCCAACTCGATGAGCGCCTCAAGGTCCGGCGAGGACCACTGGCCGTCCATGTACGCCTCGCCCGCGCCGGTCTCGCCGTGGAGCAGCAGGCGCACCGCGGCGGCTTCGTCGTGGAGGCGGATCTCGGCGCGCCGCTCAGACAACGTGTCGCCGAAGGAGCGCCGCTGTCCATCCGGCAGGATGACGTCAAGCCGGCCAACACGAATGCGCGAGCCAATTGACAGGCCGAGCCTCAGGGCGAGCCCGCCGAGTGTGCGGGTGGCAAACCCTGTGCCGGAGCGAGCGGCGATCTGGTCGCTCATGACGCCACCGGGGGTGTGGCGGGCGTGACATCAGCGGCGGCTGCGCGGCGGGCGGCAGCCTCGGCCACCGCCGTGCCGTGTCGCTGGAACCGCACGCCCTTGCGCCACAGCCTCCACGCATGGACGTGGATGAGGGCCATCGTCCGCTGGGTGATCAGCGGATGTTTGACGAGCATGCGGAGCACGGTCCGGTTGGTGAGCCGGCGGCGGGCGAGGACCAGGCTGGTGGAGATCACCGGAGCGTCATCCCGACGCTCATTGATCGCGATCCGCAGGCTCGCAGGCTCGTCCGCCACGTGCACGGTGTACCGGCCCTCCATGTCGATAAACGGCGAAACGTAAAAGTCCTTGTCCATCGAGGAGACAAACTTCGGCCCGTCTGTCTGGGCGCGCAGGGTGTAGAGATGGCGCTCCAAGTGCGTGTTATGCACCTCGACAACCACCACGCGCAAGATGCCCGCGGCGTCGCGGCAGAGATAGAAGCTGGCCGGGTTGAAGACGTAGCCCATCACCCGCAGGCTGGTCACCAGCGTGGTCTGCCAGCCGGTGGGATCCTCGCCCTCGGACCGCAGGTGGTCCAGCAGCGTGGCGCGGATGTCATCGGCGGGCTCAGGCCAATGGTCTGTGTCGCGGAACTCAAGCACGTTGCGCCGGTTGCGGCTAATGAGCCGGATTGTCCTTGCCACGTCGCCAAGCTCCGCCAGGTCCAGGGCGAAGTAGAAGACGTCGTGCTCCAGTGAGTACTCGACGGGCTGTGCGCGCCGATGGCGCACCTTGCCCTCGAGGATGTGCGACTTCATGCCGCGGGCGCCATGGCGCGGGCAGCCGAAAGCTGTTCTGCAGCCTCAAACCCGGATCGACAGCCATCCTCATGGAAGCCATAGCCCAGGTGGGCGCCGGCGTACCACGTGTTGCGGTGACCCTGCATGGCGCGGATGGCCGCTTGGGACTCGAGCGAGCGGAACGTGTACAGCGGATGGCTGAAGGCCCGCGACAGGATGACCCGCTCGTCCCGGACGGCCGCACCCGGGTTGATGGAGGTGAAGTACTGCGTGGGACCGGGCAGGTTCTGCAGACGGTTCATGTGGTACGTCATGGTGACAGCGGCGCCGGGCGGGTTGCACGCCGCCTGCTCCACGTTCCACGACGACCACGCGCCGGGCCGACCGGGCATCACCCGCTCGTCCGTGTGGAGGACAACGTCGTTGCGGTTGTACTCAAACCCGCCAAGGACGGCGGTCTCGACAGCATCGGCATCGCCAAGAGCAGCCAGCGCATCGTCCGCGTGGGCGGCCATGACGATCGCGTCAAACCGCTCGCGGCCACCGTTTGCGGTGAGCACCGTCACGCCAGTCTGGCCGCGGAGCACCTGGACCACGGGATCGCCAGCGCGAAGGGACCCCTCCGGCAGCCGGGCCAGCAGCTTGTCCACGTACGCGCGGGACCCGCCGGTCACGGTGCGCCAGGGATGCGCCTTGCCCAGGCCAATGAGCCCGTGGTTGTCGAGGAAGCGCAGCAGGTAGTCAACCGGGTATTCCAGCGTTCGGCCCGGCGCGGTGGACCAGACGGCAGCCGTAATTGGCACCAGGAAGTGATCGCGGAAGGAGGCGCCAAAGCGCCGGTCAGCCAGGTACTCGCCAAGGGTCATGCCGGTGGGCGTGGGGCTGTCGATGATCGCCCGGGCATCGCGGTAGAAGCGGAGAATGTCAGGGAACATCCGCAGGTAGCCCGGGCGTGCGGCAAGGCCGCGCTGCGCAAAGAACCCGCCAAGACCGCGCGACCCAAACTCCACGTTGCAGGCCCGACACATGGACCCAAACGACATGTTGCTGGGCTGCGTCTCCACGCCCAGCTCCTTGAACAGCGCGATGAGGTTGGGGTACGTGGGCTCGTTGTAGACGATGAAACCCGTATCGACGTGGACTGGGCCGGTTGGCGAGTCCACCGTGACCGTGGCGACGTGGCCTCCTGGCGCGGCGTCGCGCTCATACATGGCGATCTGATGCCCACCCTTGTTGAGGGCCCAGGCAGCGGACAGACCGCTGACGCCGGAGCCGACGATGGCAACCTTCATCGGGCAGCTGCCTTCGCGCGCGCCTCAAGTTCGCGCTGCATTCCGTCCGCGGCGCCCTTGGCGATCTTGGCGAACGCGCCGCCCGCGAAC
>CAIXZV010000629.1 GCA_903924005.1 uncultured Chloroflexota bacterium
GCCCCTGTTGCCAAGGACGTGTTCAGCGCCCAGCTGATTGACGGCTTCGCGTTTGACATGGAGGTCCTGTACCTCGCCGGGCAGCGCGGGTATCGCGTGGACGAGGTGGCGGTCCGCTGGATCGACGCTCCGGGCTCCAAGCTTGACCCCCGCCGCGAGGCCGTGCGGATGCTGCGCGACATGGCCCGCGTCCGATTGAACGACCTGTCGGGTCGCTACCCGAAGGGAGCCCGGGCGTGAAGATCGCGATTGTCACCACCTACCCGCCCAGCAAGGGCAGCCTCAACGAGTACGGCTTCCACTTCACCCGCGGCCTCCTCGCAAACGCGGCCGTGGACGAGGTTGTGCTGCTGACGGACGAGCCCGAGAGCCCCGTGGGCCAGCTTGGCGACCGTCTCCGAAGCGTTCCCGCCTGGAGCTTCGGCTCGCTGCGCAACACGCCCCGCCTGGTCGCTGCGGTTCGGCGTGAGCGGCCGGACGCGGTCATCTTCAACATCCAGTTCGCCACCTTTGGCAGCGGCCGCGTGAGCGCCGCGCTTGGCCTGCTCTCCGTGGCGGCCGTCCGGGCAACCGGCGTGCCCACCATCGCCATCCTGCACAACCCCATGGACACGATTGACCTCACGTCCGCCGGGTTCAAGATGGGCGGGCTCATGGAGCGGATCGTCCGCCTGTCGGGCCGCATGGTCACCCGCGCCATTCTGATGGCGGACCTTGTGGCCGTGACCATCCCCACCTATGTGGACCTGCTAGCGGAGCGCTACGGCGCCAAGAACGTTGTGCTCTCGCCGCACGGTTCCTTCGAGATGGGGGAGCACCTGTCGCACGAGACCGTGGCCGGCACCCCCGGCGGTCGCCGCATCCTCGCCTTTGGCAAGTTCGGCACGTACAAGCGCGTCGAGGTCCTCTTTGAGGCCCAGCGCATCCTCCACGCCGCCAACCCTGAGACCCGCGTGATCATCGCGGGCCAGGACAGCCCCAACGCCCCGGGCTATCTCGCCGAGATGGCCGCGCGCTACGCCGACGTCCCCGGCATCGAGTTCACGGGCTACGTGGCGGAGGAGGATGTCGCACGGGTCTTCCGCGCCAGCGACGTTGTGGTCTTCCCGTACACCAGCACCACCGGCAGCTCCGGCGTTCTGCACCAGGCGGGGGAGCATGCGTGCGCGGTGGTCCTGCCGGATCTGGGCGACCTTGCTGAGCTGGTCCGCGAAGAGGGCTACCAAGCCGAGATCTTCGCCGCCACGGATCCTGAAGACCTTGCCCGCGCCATCGAGCGCGTGCTCTCCGATACCGCCTACAAAGCCAACATGGGCGCCACCAACCGCGCCGTGTCCGCCGGTCTGCCCATTGCCGATGTCGCTGACTGGCACCTCATCCACATTGACGAGCTGCGCCGGGCCAAGTCCCGAGCCGTGGAGGCCTTTGCATGACCACAACCATCGATGTCCAGACCGGTGAGACCGCCGACCCCGCGGTCCTCGCGCTGTCGGGCCGCGTTGACGCTCACCGTTGTCCGGAGCTTGACGCCTGGATCGATGCAACCATCGCCGCTGGCACGGCGCGCCTGGTGCTTGACCTCGGGGCCCTGCACTTTATCGACTCGGCCGCCCTCGCCTCGCTGATCCGCGGTCTCAAGCGGACCCGCGAGCGCGGCGGCGACCTCACGCTGCGCCACCCGTCCGTGACCGTTCGCGCCATTCTGGAGCTGACCCGGCTGGACCGCGCCTTCACCATCGTGACCGAGGGCACCCCGATCAAGACCGCCGCCGCGGCGACTGCCGCCGCGGCCGCCACCATCCGGAACGGCGCCGCCGTCGGGACCAGCGCCGGTGGATGAGCTGACCCGTCTCGCGGCCGCCCGCCCAGACCGGCTTGGCCGGCTGGCGCAGGACTGGCTTGCGAGCGGCGCCCGGGCGGTCCAGCTCTGGAGTCCGGACGGTCTTGCAGCGACCTGGGACCCGGCGTTCTCGTTGGGTGCCCCCGCTGGCGCGGTGAGCGGCCGCGTACCGCGCGCCACCACCGGACGCGCCGCGGGTATCACCGCCGAGGTTGCGCCGCTGGGCGGATCCATCGGCTGGGTTCGCGTGGTTGGCGCCTCGGGCGCCGCTGCGCGCCGGCGTCTTGCTGGCGACGCTGCCATCCTGGCAACCCTTGTTGACCACGAGCGCGAGCTGCGCGGCATGGCCGATGCGCTGGCGGAGAGCCAGGACCACCTGCTGGGTCTGGCGTCCATCGCCGTTGCCGGCGGCCGTGACGCTGACGAGGCCGCGATCCTTGCAACCACCGCCCGCCAGGTCCGTTTTGTGACTGGCGCCCCCGTGGTTGCGGCGGCCGTGGTTGGCGACGGCGC
>CAIXZV010000630.1 GCA_903924005.1 uncultured Chloroflexota bacterium
GACAAGGTCGCCCGCAAGCCCCGCGGGTCGCTCCATGAAGGGCCGGGCGGCCAACAGCGCCAACACCGCAACGAGGAGCAGCTGGAGCAGCAGCAGCAGGCTTCGGCGAAGGCGCTGCCACGGCGCGTTTGCCTCAACGTCGGCAACGAGTCGCTGCCAGAGCAGCGTGGAGGGGACCACCGCCTGGTCTCGGCGCAGCTTCAGCAGGTACATCGCCAGGACAACCGGCAGGAACAGCAGACCGGCTAGCGCCAGCGGCGCAACAAACGGCATCGCGGCGCCTACCCAACCACGCGGCGGCGCCGCAGTTCGGCAAACACAAGATCGGCCAGCGGCAGATCCGACGGCACCGGCACATACGAGGCGCGGCGCTTGGCGGCGAGGTTGGCAAAGCCCTCCTGCCATGCGGCCAGACGCGCCTTGTACGCGTCGATTGCGGCAAGGTCCACCGTGACATCCACGCCCTCGCCTGTCTCCGCATCCACCAGCCGCAGGTCGCCCTCAAGCTGCGGGTCCAGCTCCTCCGGCGAGAGCACGTGGAGGATGATCAGCTCAGAGCCCGTGGCGGCCAGTTCGCGGATGACGCGGTCTGCACCCGGGTCCAGCAGGTCCGAGAGCAGGACGATGACGCCGCGGCCCGACAGCATCGCGGCCGCATGCCGCACGGACGCCACAAGATCTGTGGGGCCCTCAGCTGGACGGATGGACGAGAGGTTGCCCAGCAGGCGGAAGACGCGCCCGGAGCCGCGGAGGCCGCCTTGGCGCCGCGCTGAGCGGCCGGTCAGCGCCGTCACCACCACGCGGTCTTCGCCCGCGAGCGCGATGTAGCCAAGCGCTGCCGCTGCTCGCTTTGCGAACAGCAGCTTCTCCGGTCGCCCAAAGGCCATGGACGGGCTTGCGTCCAGGAGAAACGTGATGGTCACGTCCTCCTCTTCCACAAACAGCTTGACGAACAGCTTCTCAAGCCTTGCGAAGACGTTCCAGTCCAACTGGCGCAGGTCATCGCCCAGGGCGTAGTCGCGGTAGTCCGCAAACTCCACAGACTGGCCGCGCTTGACGCTGCGGCGCCCGCCCTTGAGGCCGCCGCGGACGGGCTGCTTCATCAGGACGCCAATACGCTGGAGCTGGCGAAGGAACCCCTCGTCAAAGACCGTCGGGTCAAGGTCGCTGGGCAGGTACGAGCCCGTGCCGCCGGCCCGCGAGGGCGCCGTGGCAGGCGCGGGGGCGCTCTGTGCCTGCGGCTCCGGATCCGGCTGGACGGTCATGGGCTGGTCAGGTGGGGCGCTGCGTCGCGGCTACTCCACCGTGGGCGGAGCAACCTCGTCAAGGATCGTGCGGACGACAGCCTCGGTGGTGATGCCCTCGGCCTCGCCCTCAAAGTTGAGGATGACGCGGTGGCGGAGGGCCGGCAGCGCGGCTGCGCGGATGTCGTCAGTGGAGACGTTGAACCGGCCATCCATGAGCGCGAGGATCTTGCCCGCCGCCACCAGCGCCTGGGCGCCGCGGGGGGAGCCGCCGTAGCGGACGTACTGGCGGACGATGGAAGGGGCTCGCTTGCTGTCCGGGTGCGTGGCCGCCAGGACGCTCACCGCGTACGCCGTGATGTGCGGCGCGATGGGCACACCGCGGGCAAGCCGCTGCATTTCCACAATCTCGGCCGCCGTGGCCACGTGGCTGGCCTGGGGGTTGTCCGTGCCTGTGGTGCGGTTGATGATGGCGATCAGGTCCTCCTCCGCGGGGAACGGGACCATCACCTTGAGCAGGAACCGGTCCAGCTGGGCTTCGGGCAGCGGGTATGTGCCCTCCATCTCAAGCGGGTTCTGCGTCGCGAGGACGAAGAAGGGCGGATCCAGCGGGTAACGGTTGCGGGCGACGGTGACCTGGTGCTCCTGCATGGCTTCAAGCAGGCTTGACTGGGTCTTGGGCGTGGCGCGGTTGATTTCGTCTGCGAGGACGAGGTTGGCAAAGATGGGCCCGGGCTGGAACCGGAAGACCCGTGCCCCGTTCTCCTCGATGAGGATGTTGGTGCCCGTGATGTCCGCCGGCATCAGGTCCGGGGTGAACTGGATGCGGTTGAACGTGCAGTCGATGACGTCGGCGATC
>CAIXZV010000631.1 GCA_903924005.1 uncultured Chloroflexota bacterium
CTGGCTGTGCCTCCAATCGGTGGTCGCAGCCTTGTAACGTACGCCGTCCTCGGCGCTGATCACGGCCTCCCCAGTCGCGGGATCGATGCCGAGCACGGTGCCTTTCATGTGACTCCTCTCCATCGAGGCGTCTGGCCTGGCCAGCACATGCCCCTGCTAAGGCTCACATCCCCACGAGCGCCCGGAACAGGGCCGAAGCGTGGGAATGATCAGGCGGATTCTGGCGAACGTCGCAACACCCATGAAGCTGGGGAGTTGCGATGGGTCGTCGAGGACCGCTGCCGGACTACGCGAAGCGTGAGGCGTTCGCAAGGCTGATCGCCGAGGGCGTCCCCTCGGCCCGGGCGTGCCGGATGGTCGGGATCCATCCGCGCACCGGCAAGCGGTGGCGCAACGGCCGGCGGATCCCGTCCGGCGGTCGCGTGCTCAACTTGCCGCCCGTGATCACCTCCGTCGTCCCTGTTGCGAAGCAGTACTCAGCCCGCTACCTGTCCGAAGACGAGCGCGTGCGCCTGGCCGACCTGCGCCAGGAGCGGCGCACGATGCGCGAGATCGCCGCCCTGATGGGCCGGTCCCTCTCGACCATCAGCCGCGAGCTCGCCCGCGGCGCCGACGCCGTCGGTCGGTACGGGCCGTTCGAGGCGCACCGGCGCGCCCTGGGCCGCCGCCGCCTGCACCGTCCCAGCCGTCTCGCCCGCGATGCCGAGCTGCGCGACTGGGTCGCGGGCAGGCTCCTGGCACGCTGGAGCCCGGAGCAGATCGCCCGCCGGCTGCGCCACGAGTTCCCCGACCAGCCCGGGCGCTGGCTGTGCGCCGAGACCATCTACCAGGCGGTCTACCGCCCCGACCTCGGTGGCCTCCCTCGGGAGCTCCCCGGGCGGGTCCTCCGTCAGCGGCGGCGCCACCGCCTGCCGCGCCGCGACGCCCGGGCGCGCCGCGCCGGCCCGGTCACCGGCATGATCCTGATCCACGACCGCCCCGCCCAGGCGCTCGGGCGGGTCGAGCCCGGCCACTGGGAGGGCGACCTCATCGTGGGCGCTGGGCACGTCTCGGCGATCGTGACGCTCGTCGAGCGCACCACCCGGTACACGCTGCTCGGTCACCTGCCCGGCGCCAGGCGCGACGCGGCGACGGTGCGCGACGTCGTCGTGGCAGCCCTCGCCACCCTGCCGCCCCCCTTGCGGCGCACCCTGACCTGGGACCGGGGCACAGAGATGGCCCGCCATGCCGAGATCACCGCCGCTCTGGGCACGACGGGCGTCTACTTCTGCGACCCGCACTCCCCGTGGCAGCGGCCCTCGAACGAGAACACCAACGGCGTTCTGCGCGACTACTTCCCCAAGGGCACGGACTTGTCCGTCCACACCGCCCGCGACATCAGGGCCGTCCAGGCCGAATTGAACGGTCGACCACGCAAGGTCCTCGGCTGGGACAGCCCCGCCGACCGGCTGGCTACACTCCTCCGGTCACCACCGTCCGTGTTGCGAGGTTGACTGGAACCCGCCTGATCATGCCCAGCCTGTGGGGCTCGGCCTTCTCGGTGTTCGCCGCGGATGGCACCCTGTACTACAGCCAGGAGGGTCTGGAGCGCTCGCCAGGCCTGTTCGCCTGCTCGGACTACCACCGGGCCACCACGGCCAAGGGCTGGGTGACCGTCGAGATCC
>CAIXZV010000632.1 GCA_903924005.1 uncultured Chloroflexota bacterium
CGTGGAGCACGGTGAAGCCGTCGAGGGCCTGGGCCAGCTTCTCCTCGCCCCGGGCACCAACTGCCCACGCCCGTGTCGACTGGGGCTCGTCGGTCAGCGCGAGGACGACGCCCCCGACGCGGTCCCCCCAGCGGCCCTTGATGTCGGCCATCCGCTTCGCGGCCCGCCGATCATGCTCCTGGCGAGACGACCGGCCCGCGACCCCGGCGTCGATCTCGGGTGGCCCGATAGTGGCAGTGGGGCACGAGGCGCAGCGGATGGTGCGAGTGGCACGGTCGTAGACGGCGAGGTCGCCGGCCCGGAGTGCAATGCCGCACCTTGCGCAGATGCCGTCGTGCTTCGCGCGCCAGTCGCCCATCGCGGCTGCGTCAGCGCTCGCCGATTCCGGGCAGGTTGAGCAGCTGGTCCCGCGGGACGGCGTGCACGGCGGCCCCCTCGGCCAACAGGCGCGACGCCTTCCGCCGCACATCGAGCGCCTGAACATCGCCGTCCACGGTGAGGATCCCTCCGAGCGCGATCGCCATCTCGATATGCCTGCCGGCGCCCAGGTGCTTGAGCATGGCGTCGTGCAGCCGCTTGTTTGTGGCGCCCCCTTCATTCCCGAGCCGGTAGTGTCCGCCCCGGCGGCGAAGGTCCGATGCCTCCCCTATGTACACATGCTCCCCGTCCGGCCCGACGAAGCGGAACCGGTATAGGCCGGGCTGCTTCGGGAGGTCCGCCGGGAACACCAGGGAGGTGTCGAGGAGTCCGACCGGCCCGATCTCCTCCCAGTCCAGTTCAACCGCCACGTCGACGAGGTTCGAGGATGCTGCGCGTCCCTCGAGATCACTCGGGTCGAGCCGCGACGCTGCCCGCGCGAGGGCCGTGGCCCGGAGATCGGTCCGCCGGAGCGAGTTGAGTCCGGGCTGGCTCCGGCCGTCGAGTTCGAGCCAGGTGCAGATGTCGATGCCCTTGTCCGCGCTTTCCACGACCAGGAGCCTGCGGCCCACACGCCGGAGCTGCGGCCAGGCGTCCGCGAGGCCGAGAACCTTCGCGATGGCTCCCAGTTGGGCCGCGACCTCCGATGCCTGCCTCGCGCGGTCCATGTAGGCGCCCGCCCAGCCCGTCTGGGCGAAAAGCGCGACCGGGCCGAACACGGTCTGGTAGGTCAGGAAGTAGGAGTTGACCCCGTGGCCCACGCGGGCGATCGCGACATAGTCGGGCACCGGCCGCGTCGCCTCTCGCTCGATCAGGACGGGATCGTAGAGGTCGAACCGACCGATATCGCGGGTCGACCAGAACCAATCGCCACGCGACTGGAGGCTCGTCTTCAGCGCCTCCGGGATCGGAGGTACCGGGATCCCCTCTGACCTGAAGGTCGCGGCAAGGTCGTCCCAGCCTTCAGTCGAACCCACGCTGCCCATCAGTGACACCCCTCGAACTGAGCCTCTCGCCGCGCACTCGACCGCCCTGCGTTGATGCCGCTGGAGTCGGGGCGACACCAGCCTCCGGCGCCGAGTCGGGCCACTTCAGTCTAGACGCGCCGATGACAGCTCTGGTGGCACTCGCGCCCCGGATTGCGGGACGGAGTGGCCGCGCCCACCGGCCGGTGCGCATCGATCGGGCACTCGGAGGGCATGGCCCAAACGACCGAATAGGAATCGGAGCCCGCCGCGGCGACCCTTGGAGCATGACGGCGCGCTGGTCCGATCCACACCGGCTCCCGGGTCCCCCCGCCGGGTACGCCCGCGTCGTCCACGAGCCCTATGGGCGCTGACGAGCCGGGCGGCGCGGGGATCACGCAGCGGGAGCTCCTCATGGAGATGCGCGACGACATCCGCGCGCTCCGCTCATCGGTGGACGCCGTCGCCCGCGACCAGGCGCTCTCGGTCGAGCGCCGGGCGTCGATGCAGCGGGTGGCCGACACGATCACCGCGCGCCTCGACTCGCACGAGAAGGCGATCCTCGACCTCCAGCGGTGGCGCGACGAGGCGGCAGGCGCGATCCGGCTCGCCCGCTGGGCGCTCGGCGCGAGCCTCCTGGCCTCGGCCCTGATGGTCCTCCAGATCGCCGTCCTCGTGTCCAGAGCCGCCGCCCCAGCCGTCCCGTGAGGAGCCGACCTTGACCGAGCACGAGTCCGTCCACCACGGCCTGAGCGACGACGGCCACGGCCCCGAGGAGCACGGCCTCGGCGCGATCCCCTCGCCAGAGGACCCGCGCGACTTCGCGATCGAGGGCCGCCCTGAGTACGCGGCCGTCCTCGCGGCGGCATTCCCACCGTCCTGGCTCGAGCCCAACTCGCCGCCCGTCTCCAACCAGGGCTCGACGCCGATGTGCGTCGCCTACAGCGCCGCGAACGACCAGGGGCACATGGACCGCCCCGAGTCCGGCCTGTACCCGGCCTTCGACAGGCCGAAGTTCTTCGCGCAGATCGGCGGCGGCCCCAACGGCGCCTTCATCCGCGCCGCGCTGGACCGCCGGCTCCACTTCGGCTACCCGCTCGCCTCCGCGCCCGACCAGGCGGCCGCCCACCGGATCGGCGCCTACTACCGCGTCCCGATCGCGGTCGACGCGGTCAAGGCGGCCCTGCTCGTCTCGCCCCGCAACGGCGGCCTGGTCGTCGGCGGCCCCTGGTACCACAGCTGGTTCCACCCGCTCAGCTCGGGCAGGCTGCCGGTCCCCGACTACGTGGCCGGCGGCCACGCCTGATGGCTGCGCGGCTGGGACGACGGCGCCCCCTGGAGACCGTGGCTTCTGTTCCCGCGCTGCTACCCGGATCCCTGCCGGGCCGGCATCGAGGTGGACGCGTGCTGGGACGCGGTGCCCGGGAGGGACGCGTTCGGGCTGAACGAAGAGGAAGACGAGCTCGACGACTACGACGACGACGACAGCGGAGAGAGCGACGGCGGCGGGGGAGGAGCGAGAAGAGGAGGGGTCCGCGCCTCGAGCGTGTGGCGAGTCCACGCCCTCTCTCCCTTCGCTCTGGACTCTTCTTCGCCGGCGGCTGAAGCAGAAGCAGCAGCCGGAGGAGGAAGAAGCAGCAGCGCGGGCGGCGCAGAGGCTGCCGCCGCCGCAGCAGCAGCTTCCGGCGACGCCAGCAGCGACGGCCGAGCCGCCCCGCTCCGCCTGCTCCCCGCCGCGCTCGCCTTCGGTTCCCTCCCGCCCCCGCCCCGGCCTCCGACGGGCGGCCTCGCCTCCCTCGTCGCCCGCCTCGCCTCGTCCTTCACGATAGCGGCCTCGGCGCGCTCGATGCGGGACCTGGAAAGCGACCGCTGGTGGGACGCGAGAGGGACCGACGCCTCGAGCCCGGTGTGGCCGCTGCCGAGGGCGCCCGCCGCGGAGGCGGTCGCCGCGGC
>CAIXZV010000633.1 GCA_903924005.1 uncultured Chloroflexota bacterium
GATCGTTCCGGGACGGAACCGTTCACCCCTCCGGCGGGTGAACGCAACGCGCGCCTCCGCTGACGCTCAGGTAAGGAGGCCGTCGAGCACCGCGGCCTGCAGAAGCTCGCCAACCAGCGAGTTGGCCCGCGCCCGGTGTGGGGTGAGCTGATGCCGTCTCCAACCCGGCCGCTAAACCACCACGGGTTGGCCGCTGAGAGCACGTGTCGCCGGGTGGCGGCGTACAGGGGTGAACCCGCGGCGCACGCGCCCAGGTAGGGGAGCGACAGCAGGCTGGGCACATTGGCGTCGTCCATCTCCAGGACCCCGCCCTGACCATCCACCTCGTACGCCCAACGCGGCGCCGGGGCTAGGATCACGGGCGCGATCATGCACGAATGACCGATGATGCGCGACCATATCGCCATGACGGGCGCTACCCCAGACACGGACGACATCGGCGGCCGTGACCTTGTCCTGGCCCACGTGCGCGGGTGGACGCCGGTGCCGACGTGATCGGCGTGGGCGACGCCGCAGCATCGCTGGTGGGCCCGGGCATTTACCGGTCCTTCGTGTGGCCCCATGAGCGGCGCCTCGTGGACGCCATCCACGCGATGGGCGCCCTGGTCCGCCTGCAGATCTGCGGCAACTCGCGGCGGCCCGTTGAGCCCATGGCGGCGCTTGGGGCGGACATCATGGATCTGGACCACCCCGTTGATCTTGCCGCAGCCCGCGTTGCCGCCGGAGCCGCGCAGATCATCCTGGGCAACGTCGATCCGGTGGCCGTGGTGATGCAGGCGGGTCCCGAGACGGTGACCGAGGCGCTGGCCTCCTGCCATCGGAATGCCGGCGCCCGCTGGATCGTTGGCGCCGGCTGCGAGATCCCGCCCGTCACCCCCGTGGGCAATGTGGATGCCATGGTTGCGTACGCACGATCGACGGCCCCGTGATGTTGTTGGACGTCACGTTGCGCCCGGCCCTCGAGGGCGACGTGGAACCCGGCGGCTGGGTTCGGGAGGCGATGGCGACTGACCTGCACAGCGGGTTTACGGGGCACCTCGATCGTCTGGCCCCGGACCTCCTGGTTGACGACGAGATCTTTGGCCGAGACCGCCTGACGGCTGCCGTGCGTGCCAAAGACCTCGGCGCGCTGTCGAACGATGCTGACTGGACAGCGCAGTTCCTCTGGTGGAACGCAGAGACGCAGGGCAACTGGCGCGACGGCTGGCTGCACCACGCGCTCTGGGCGGGTTCCCCGACGGACCGCGCTTCGGCGGACGCGTGGGTGGCGTCCATCCTGGCCACGCAGGACGAGGACGGGTACCTGGGCATCTACGCGCCGGACCTGCGGTTCCCGGAGCGGGGCGAGAACGGCGAGCTGTGGGCGCAGACCTGTCTCCTGCGGGCGCTGCTGGGCTACTACGGTCACACGGGCGATCCCGCCGTGCTGGACGCGGTGCAGCGCGCGGCTGAGCGCACGATGGCCGGGTATCCCCAGGACGCTTCGAACCCGTTTGGCACCGGCTCGTCGTTTGGCGGCGTCTCGCACGGGCTGATGTTCACCGACGTGTGTCTGGAGCTAGCCCTGCGCACCGGCGAGGCCCGCTACGTGGACGACGCACGCTGGCTGTACGAGTCGTTTTCGGCATCGCCCGCAACCGATCGTGACGCGGCCGCCGCGGAACTGCTGGACCCGCTGCGCGGCTTTGGGGGCCACGGCGTCCACACCTATGAGCACTGGCGTGCGCTGATGACGGCATCGATGTCGGCCCCGCTTGGCCACCTGCTGGACGCCTACGCCGCCAAGCTTGCTGCGGCCCTCACCCCGTCAGGCGCGCCCAACGGCGACGAGTTGTGTCACGCGCAGGGCTCCGCCAACGCCACCGGCTACGAGCTCTGCTCGGTCATGGAGCTGCTGGCCGGGTACGGGCTGGCCGCGGCGCTCACCGGTGAGGCAGTCTGGGGCGACCGCATGGAGGAACTGCTGTTCAACGCGGGGTTTGGGATGCGGGACCCGCTCGACGGCGGGGTGGCGTACCTCAA
Organism: uncultured Chloroflexota bacterium; assembly: GCA_903924005.1. GTDB lineage: Bacteria > Chloroflexota > Limnocylindria > Limnocylindrales > CSP1-4 > CAIXZV01. The sequence continues at coordinate 2,023 of CAIXZV010000633.1, forward strand.
GACCGACAACTCGCGGTCAATGACCGGCGAGGAGGGCTTTCGCTCGCCCGTTGAGGGTGCCGTGGCGCAGACGCGCTACCGCTTCTCGCCGGTCCACCGCGAGGCGGCCGTCTGCTGCGTGCCAAACGCGGGGCGCCTGCTGCCCACCTACGCGCGCTATCAGTGGCTGACGTCGCTCGGGGGCGATGCGGGCGATGTGCCCGTCCTGACCGCGCTCCTGCTGGCGCCGTCGAGCGTGCGCGTTGGCGTTGCAGGTGGCGGCCGGGTGACCGTCGCCCAGACCTCGGACTACCCGGCGACGCATCGACTGGTCTTCACGGTGGACGTGGCGGCAGATGCCCCAGTTGACCTCGTCCTGGCGATCCGGCGCCCGGGCTGGGCAACCGGCGTCTCCGTCTCCGGGGTTGGTGACCGGCTTGTGAGCGAGCAGGACGGCTACCTCCGCATCGTCGGCCCGTGGCCCATCGGCCACACATCGCTCACCGTTGATCTGGCGGCGGCGCCCGAGGTGCGCGCGGCGCGCGGCGGCGAAACGCTGATTGGCTGGGGCCCGCTCCTGTTTGCCCGTCCGCTCCCTGGCCGCCGCGAGGTGGTGCGCACCTATCCTGTGGCCGTTCCCGGCGCGTCCGTCCCGTTCCGAGACATCGCCGTCCACCCGGTTGGCGCCACCTCCGATATCGTGCTGGCGGTGGACGCGGATCCGCAGCCCTGCTCCGTCGCGGACGGCAGCGAGGCCGCAGCCGCACCGCACGCTTGGCAGCGCCAGGGCGTGACGGTGACGGCGGTTGGGGCCGACGGAACACGCGGGCGGGTGTCGCTGGTGCCGATGGGCGCCACGGTCCTGCGGCAACTGACCTTCACGAGGGATCCAAGCACGTGACAGCCGACTGGTGGCGCAGCGCCGTCATCTACCAGATCTACCCCAAGTCCTTCGCCGATGCCAACGGTGACGGGATTGGGGACGTTGCGGGCATCCGCACCCGGCTTGCGTATCTGGCGGATCTTGGCGTTGACGCGGTATGGGTCAGCCCGTGGTACCGCTCACCGGACCGTGACGGCGGGTATGACGTTGAGGACTTCCGCCAGATTGACCCGCGCTTTGGCGACGTGGCGGACGTGGAGGCGCTGATCCGCGATGCCCACAAGTTGGGCTTGCGCGTGATCGCGGACATCGTCCCCAACCACGTCTCGGACCAGCACCCGTGGATCCGGGCGGCGCTGGCCACGGCGCCGGGCTCTGCCGAGTGGAGCCTGTTCCATGCGGTGGCTGGGCGGGGCCACGGCGGGGCTGAGCCCCCAAACGACTGGTTGTCCGTGTTTGGCGGGTCCGCGTGGGATCCCATCTTGAACGCTGCAGGGCAGCCGACGGGCTTTTGGTACCTGCACCTGTTTGACGCCACCCAGCCGGATCTCAACTGGGAGCACGCGGCCGTCCGTGCCGAGTTTGAGGACATCCTGCGGTTCTGGTTTGACCGCGGTCTCGACGGCTTTCGCATCGACGTGGCGACGTCGCTCATCAAGGCGCCCGGCTACCCCGATGAGCACCGCGCCGCGGGTGTGGAGGCGGGTTTGTCGCTGGAGGTTGTCGAGGGCCAGCCGCAATGGAACCGGCCCGGCGTCCACGAGATCTGGCGCGCCTGGCGCCGCGTGGCTGACCAGTACGACCCGCCGCGCGTGTTTGTGGGCGAGGTTTGGGCGGACAGCCCGGCTGGCCTGGCGGCCTACCTGCGGCCGGACGAGCTGCACACCGTGTTCAACTTTGACTACATGATGTGCCCCTGGGATGCGGACCGACTGCGGGCTGTCGTTGATGCGTCGCTGTCCACGGCAGGTCTTGTGGGGGCGCCTGCCACGTGGGTACTGGAGAGCCACGACAAGCCCCGCGTCCGCACGCGGTTTGCGCTTGATGCGGCGGGCATGGACATCAACGACCGCTCGGGGCCGGGTGACGATGTGCGTGGAGCACTGCGCGGCCGCGCAGCCACGCTGTTCATGCTGGGTCTGCCCGGATCGGCCTACCTGTATCAGGGGCAGGAGTTGGGGCTGCGCGAGGTCTGGGAGCTTCCGGCCTCGGTGCGCCAGGACCCGGCCTTTGCCCGGACGCTTGGGGCCGACGGGCTGCGCGACGGCTGCCGCGTACCCATCCCCTGGACCGATGAGGATCCGGGGTGCGGCTTTGGCCCGGCGGGCATGAGCTGGCTGCCGATGCCGTCCGATTGGGGCGCGATGAGCGTTGCTCGCCAGGACCGGAGTCCAGTTGGCGTCCTGGCGCTGGTGCGGCGGGCGCTGCGGCTGCGTCGGGCGGAGCCCGCCCTTCGCGAGGGGCCGATGGTCTGGGTTGCGCAGGAGGATCGCGGCGTCCTGGTGCTGCGCCGCGACGGCGGCGGGGCAGGGGACATCCTGGTGGCGATGAACTGCGGCGAGCACCCGGCGCATATCGCGGGCGGGGAGATCCTCGTGGCCTCGGCCGCCGGGATCCATGCGCCAGACGGCGGCGTGCTGCTGCCGCCCGACACGGCGGTCTGGCTCCGCGCCTGACGGCATCGGACAGCTCCGGCTGGCCCGGTCCGGCGTGGGCGGCGTTACACCCGGCTGGCCCCGGCCGGCCCGGGCGGCGTTGCACCCGGCTGGCCCGTGCTCGCGTTCCGGCCACCCGTCCCGCGGGTGAACGGTTCC
>CAIXZV010000634.1 GCA_903924005.1 uncultured Chloroflexota bacterium
GGCGCCCCAACGCAACGCGGGTGGGCACCAACACGGGTGAACGCAACGCGGGTGCGCAACCCGAACGCAGCGCGGGTGGCACCAACGCGGGTGCGCAACCCGCCCGAGGCGTGTCCCAGCCGGGGCCTGGCGCCGCGCCAACCGTCTCACCGCCACGCCGCTCCCCTTGACCACTGACGAAACTGACGTCAATATCGTCAATATCGGCAATTGAAGGAGGTCCGATTATGAGCATCACGCTTCGCGCATATGGTGAGCACCTCGCCGTGTTTCAGGATTCGGCCGCCCGCCCAACACCAGCGGACCGTCGCGCCCTCGCTGAGGTGATCGAACTGCTCGTGGGCACCCGCTACCTGAGCACGCGGCAAGCAGCCGAACAGCTTGGTGTGGCCTCAATCAACACCGTGAAGACGCTCATCGGCGACGGGCTGCTGCCGGGATCGCGTCGCTCTGAGCGCGGCCAGTGGCAGGTCCCGTTGACGGCAGTCAGGCGCCTTGTCGAAGACCGCGAGCGAGTGGCAAACCGCACCCCGGATGACCCGTACCTCCTGCCGGTGTCGGACAGCCGCTCGCCGCGAGTGTCAGGCACCTGAGACCTCACGCACGTCCGGGGAGCAGGATGCGGTAGATCACGCTTGGCGCACCCGTGCGGGCGTCGTTGAACGGGCCGCCCTCGTCGGCCGAGAATCCGTGGCGGCGAAGGAGCCTGATCGCCGGCAGGTTCCCGATGCGCACGATGCACAGCACGCCAATGACATGGGGAAATAGCGGGGCGACCCCCTCCACGACGTGCCGCAGCATGACGTCCGAGAAGCGTTCGCCAGGTCGTGCGTCATGGTCGATGGCGCGGAAGTGCACCGAGACCGCGAGCCACTCGAGGTACAGGTACACCGCCTTTGGTTGGCTCTTCCACGTGGGGTGTTCCCAGCGCTCGAGGGCCATCACGGCATAGCCAACTGTGTCGTCCGCCCGGTCAAAGCGGATGGCCCGAAGGCTCGGCTCGGTTGCGAACCATGTGGCGCGGCGGATCGCGTCCCGCACTTCGAGTGCGAATGCGTCCGAACCACAGTCAAACGAGCTCCGGCGATCGTCGCTCGTTGGGGTCACGGGCTGGGCGACCAGTGCCGAGTTGGGCACCATCACAGGCGACGGCTCTCGAGTTTGCACGGCCCAAAGGATGGCCACCGCTGCTTATGTGCGGCTTATCGCCCTGGGCTGCCGTGGTGTCACGTGTCCGGCCCGTCCGGCCGCACGTCCACGATCCGGGCCCGGCCACGTTTCACCCGGCCCGCACGTTTCACCCGGCCCGCACGTTTCACCCCTCCGGCCCGCGCGCCGGCCGGCCCCGGCCCCGCACGTCCACCCCTCCGGCGGGTGAACGGTTCCGCGCTGCGCCGTTTCACCCCTCCGGCGCACGGTTTGTCACGTGGGAGCGCCCCGCCGCGCAACAAGCCGTGCATCGGACGGGTGGATCGTTCCGGGACGGAACCGTTCACCCCTCCGGCGGGTGAACGCAACGCGGGTGGGCACCAACGCGGGTGCGCAGCCCGCCCGCAGCGCAACCCGCCCGCAACGCAACCCGCCCGCACCGTAGCCCGCCCGCAACGTAGCCCGCCCGCCGGCCAAGCGCCCAGCATCCCTTGCCCCCGGTGTAGCATCGGACCATTCCACAGACCCCCCGAGGATCCCCCGTGACAACAAGCTTCTGGCACGGCTTTGCCGACATGCACCAGGTCAAGGACGCCGAAGTGGTGTTCCGCGAGGCCAACGGCGTCCGCGTCACGGACATTGAGGGGCGCGAGTACATCGACGCCACCGCCGCCCTCTGGTATGCCGCCGTGGGCTTTGGCCGCGACGAGATTGCCGATGCCGCCGCCGCGCAGATGAAGCGCCTCTCGGCCTACTCAAGCTTTGGCGCGTTCACCACCGAGCCCACGGTCCAGCTGGCCGAGCGCATCGCCAAGATCGCCCCGGTCGAGGACGCAGCCGTCTTCTTCACGTGCGGCGGGTCTGAGTCCATCGAGACCGCAGGCAAGCTTGCCCGTCGGTACTGGGACGTCATGGGCAAGCCAAACAAGCGGATCATCGTCTCGCGGGAGCACGCCTACCACGGCATGGCCGCCCTGGGCACAAGCCTCGCCGGCATCCCCATCAACAAGGCGGGCTACGGGACGCTTGTGGCCGACACCCTCCAGGTGGGCGCGCACAACCTTGACGAGGTGGAAGCCCTCTTCGCCAAGCGTGGCGCGGAGATTGCGGCCTTCATTGCGGAGCCTGTGATTGGCGCAGGCGGCGTCATTCCGCCGGAGGCCGGCTACTTCGACGGCCTCCAGCAGCTCTGCCACCAGTTCGACATCCTGCTGATTGCGGACGAGGTTGTCACAGGCTTTGGCCGCATGGGCACCTGGTGGGGGAGCGAGCGCTTCGCCATTGAGCCTGACCTCATCACCTTTGCCAAGGTGGTCACATCGGGCTATGTGCCCCTGGGCGGTGTCATCGCCGGCCCGCGCGTCCGCTCCCCGTTCTGGGACGAGCCCATTCCGGGCGCCGTCTTCCGCCACGGCTACACCTATTCCGGCCACGCAACCGCGTGTGCGGCGGGGCTGGCAAACCTGGACATCATCGAGCGCGAAGGCCTCGTTGCCCGCTGCGCCACGCTTGAGCCCGTGGTTGCGCGCGAGCTTGGCCGATTGGCCGGCATGCCGATTGTGGGCGACATTCGAACCGTTGGCCTGACCGGCGCTGTCGAAGTGGCAGCCGATGTGCGGGCCGCGCATCCGGGCGCCGTTGACGCTGTGGTTGCCGCTGCTCGCCGCAACGGCGTGCTGACCCGGCCCGTCCGTGGCGTGGGGCTCCAGTTCTCGCCGGCCTTTGTGATCTCCGAGGCGGACATCGCAAAGATTGCCGACGGGTTTGCCGCCGCGTTCACCGAGGTTGCCGCAACGCTGTAGTTGGTCCGCCGCGGGGGCTCCGTCGGGCCGGTCGCTCCGTCGGGCCGGTCGCCGGGGCCCTTGCTTGGCGCCCCGCCGCTCGTCCACCCGCCCGACGGGTGAACGGTTCCGTCCCGGAACGATCCACCCCTCCCATGCACGGTTTGTTGCACGGCGAGGCCCAGCCACGTAACAAACGCCCCGCCAGACGGGTGAAA
>CAIXZV010000635.1 GCA_903924005.1 uncultured Chloroflexota bacterium
ACAGCGCGGTGGGGGCGGTGATGTCGTAGCCCGTTGCGCCGGCTGCAAGCTTGGCCTGCAGCTCGTCGTCGCTGGCGAAGATGTCGTACTGGAAGTTCTTGACGCCGAACTCCGCTTTGAACGCGTCCATGTTCTCGGGCGCCACGTAGCTGGACCAGTTGAGCATCCACAGCTCGCTCTCCACGGCCGCGGCCGTGGGGGCCGGGGTGGCGGTGGCGGAGGGAGCGGCCGTCGGCGCGGGTGTGGACGCGCCAGCCGTGGGAGCGGCGACCGAAGGGGTGGCGCTGGCTGTCGAACCCGGGGCGCACGCGGCAAGCGCGGCGCTCACGCCCAGCAGGCCCGAGGCCGCCAGGAAGCTCCGCCGGTTCACTCGGGTGGCGGCCATCTTGTCGAAGAGCTCTCCCAGATCCTTGTCAGCCTTCTCAGCCATGCCGATCCTCCAGATGCCGTCGCGGGATGGCCGGGCGGCGGCATCGGGGCCCGGCGGGTGAGTTCTACGCGGTTGCGCCGCGGCCCCGGGGCGATCACGTCCACGGGTCACAGGAGCGCCGCATCGTAGCGAGGCCGTTCGCCGGGCGTCAACGCGGGGCGCACGCCGCGCGACATCGCCCGGGGTTCGGCGCGGCGTGTCTTCAGAGCGGTTCCGCCGTGACGCGCTAGCAGGCCCCGCTGTCGTGAGCCAGGTGCCGGCCATCACGGCGACGCTGGTGACCACCGCGCTGCTTGGCCTGGCGATGGAGCGCCACGGGCCGCCCAGTGGTCCATCTGCGCGGCGCCGGTGCCGCCGGGCTATCTCGGTGGCCAGATACGCGGTGGCAGAGGTCGGCAGCGCGCAGATGGCCACGGGAGCGAACCATCCGACGCGCCCGGTGCGCAGTTAGACCTCCCGGCGGCCCGCGCGGGAGAATGGGTCTAGCCCGTGCGGCGGTACCGGCGCCCAATCAGCGACCACGCCGGCACGCGGCTGAGCGCTGCCAGCTCGTGCACCTGGTTGCGGTAGCCCTGCGCCATCAGCCGATAGGCGGGCGCGTACGGGTAGAGCCCGTACAGGATGGCGTGGAGCCGGACGTTCTCCTCCGCCGTGAGGTTCAGGTCCAGGCTTGGGCGCTGGAAGATGATCCCCACCTCGCGCCGGACCGCCGACGCCTGGGCCACGATGTCGCGGCCGCCGATGGCTGCCCGCCCGGACGTCGGCGTCAGCGTCGTGGTCAGGATGGAGATCGTGGTGGTCTTCCCGGCGCCATTGGGGCCAAGCAGGGCGAAGAACTCGCCGCCGCCCACGTCAAACGAGACGCCGTCTACAGCGTTCTGCTTCGCCTTGCGATAGCGCTTGACCAGGTTCTCGACGTGGATCACCCGGGGAATCATGACCCACGCGGCCGGAACGCGCCCTCAGGCGCCCCGCGGCTGCACCAACCGCGGCGGCTGCGTCACCGCGGCGCGCCGCCTCAACGAGCGAAGCGCTCGCGTCGGCTGGCTTTGCCCGCGGCACCGCTGCGTCAAGCACGGTGTGGTCCCAACCTGCGGTCTCGCCGTTGGGGAGCATCTCGCACGGACCTCGCGTCGTCATGGGCCGGGTGGACGGCCCGTCACAACACCAGATGCGCCAGCAGCCGTTTGGGTTTGCAGATGTGGCTTGTCTCGCCTTGCGGTACCGCCAACCGATCAACGACCTTGCGGGCACGAGACAACCCTTACGGGCGTGCGTGGCTCCGGTCGAGCAGCTCGCGGACGCCCGATGCCAGCGCCGCGGGCGTGAAGGGCTTGAGCAGGAACGGGACGCCCGGCACGAGGCTGCCGTCGCCGATGACGGTCTCTGGGGCGTAGGCGGACATGAACAGCGTGGGCAGACTCGGCCGGCGGGCGGTCAGCCGCTCAGACAGCTGGCGGCCATTGAGCCCCGGCATGACGAGATCGGTGAGCAGCAGATCGATTCGCGCCTGTGTTTCCCCAAGTGCCAATGCTGCGGTGCCGTCGGACGCCTCGAGCACGGTGTACCCGAACCCGCGGAGGAGGCGCGCCGTGATGGTCCGTACCGCCGGCTCATCCTCCACCAGCAGGATCGTCTCGTCGCCCACTGCATGCGGTATGGGCTCCGAGCTTGCCTGACGAACCGTGAGCGTCTCGTCCGTGACCGGCAGGAGGATCGAGAAGGTGGAGCCAGCACCCTGCTCGCTGACCACGCTGATCAGCCCGCCTGATTGCGCAACGAACCCGTCCACGGTGGAGAGGCCCAGACCCGAGCCAAGCCCGAAGGCCTTCGTCGTGAAGAAGGGTTCAAACACGTGCGGAAGGAGTGCCGGGTCAATCCCGCTGCCCGTATCCGCGAACGTCACCTGCAGGTATGGACCCGGGGCTGCAAGTTTGCGGAGCCTCGGATCGCCTGCCTTCAGGTTGAGCACATCGGTTCCGATGGTGATGGTGCCCCCATCGGGCATGGCGTCGCGCGCATTGAGCACGAGGTTCATGATCGCCTGCTCGAGGCCAGCGCGGTCAACTTGGACGCCAGCCGTCGGCACATGGGTTGGCAACACGAGACCGATGTTGGCCGGCACCAGGCTCCGCAGCACCTGGCCGAGGCCGGCGATGACCTCGCTCGGATCCACCACGGACGGCTGCAGCACCTGTCGTCGGCCAAACGCGAGCAGCTGGCGTGTGAGCGCGCCGGCCCGCAGAGCGGCGTCGCGGATCGCATCGATGTCTCCGCGACGAGGGTCGTCGTCCGCAATGCCATTCGCAAGCACCTCGGCGAACCCCCCGATCGCCGCGAGCTGGTTGTTGAAGTCATGGGCG
>CAIXZV010000636.1 GCA_903924005.1 uncultured Chloroflexota bacterium
CGATCTCCTTGACGAGCACTCGATGGACCTGGCGCCCGCCGACGCCATGCTGATCACGCACCATCGCGACCGCCCGGGCACCGTGGGCCGCGTGGGCGTCATGCTCGGCCAGGCCGACGTCAACATCTCCTCGATGACGCTGGCTCGATCCGCTCCGCGGGCCGACGCCTGCATGGTGCTCGCGCTTGACGACACGCCACCCGACGCGGTGGTGGCCGCGATCCGGGCCGATGACGCGGTCATCGACGTCTGGGTTGTGCGTCTGGGGTCCACGCGGTGACGGCTCGCCAACTGCTCATCCCGGACGGGCTGGACGCGACGCTGGTCCTGGTCCGCCACGGCGAGAGCGAGTGGATCCGCGAGGGGCGCTTCCAAGGGCAGTCGGAGACGCCGCTCTCGGCGCTTGGCCGCCAGCAGGCAGCGCTCGTTGCTTCGCGGCTTGCGCACCAGCACGCCTCCCCCGCCCTGCCCTTGCCGGGTGGCCCCCCGCGCGAGGTGGTGTACTCCCCGCTGTCGCGAGCCGCGGACGTCGCCCGCGCAATCGCTGAAGCGTGCGGTTCGCCCGTCTTGCGCGCTGAGCCCGGGATCCTGGAGCTCAGCCAGGGCGACTGGGAGGGCGTGACCGGCGAGGACATCGCCCGCCGCTGGCCGGCCGAGATCAGCGCCTGGCGCCACAACCCGGAGCTTGCGCATGCGCCCGGCGGCGAGTCACTCCAGACCGTGCGTCGCCGGGTTCGGCCGGCGCTGGTCCGCGTGCTGGACGAGCTTGGGCGGGACTACCCGCGCGGCACCGTGAACCGGCCGCAGGTTGGCGGGTACCACGGCGTGGGCCAGGCGGCCGATCAGCCCTGGTCAGTCCTGGTGGCGCATGACGGTGTGTTCAAGGTGATCATGCTCACGCTCCTGGACCTGCCGCTCAACCGGTTCTGGACGTTCTCGTGGGGCCTGACGGGCATCACCGTGCTGGAGATCCGCGGCGGCCGGCCCGTGCTCCGTGCGCACAACCTCACCGGGCACCTCGCACCAATCGAGGACGAGCAGGCCCGCAAGGCGGCCGAACGTCGGGGTCGGTCCGGGGCGCTCTAGCCACTGGCGCGCGAACCACCGCGAACCACGCTGGCCAAGCCGTTCCCTGAGTCTGTGCTGGATCAGCGGGCGCCCGCGCGGCGTCAGCGGCCCCGGCGCCCGCCATCCCAGCGCGGCGCACGCGGCCGACCAGGCAACCGCGGCCGAAGCCGCCGCACAACGAGCCGGATCATCGACAGCCGCAGGCGGCGCATCGCGAGTCGCACCGCCAGCAACCGCGAGGGCGCAAGCTCGGTGCCGCCGTACGTCGCCTCAACGGTGGCATCGGCAACGGTCCGCAGGTCGGTCCGGGCAACCGGCACCAGTTCGCCCAGCGCCGAGGCGTACTCGTAGATGGTCTGTGTCGGCCGCTGGCGTACACCAAACCGGCCGGCAGCACGTGACAGCGAGGACCACGCCCGCTCTGCCGACACCTCGCCGCGCGGCCCGCGCCACCATGCGATGAACGCCGCGGCAAAGACCAGCAGCCCCAGGAGCACGGCAAACACCGCGAGCATCCCCTGGTCAGCGGGCCGGACAGGCGGCACGTACGGACCGGTGGTGCCGTTGGGGTCGTTGGGGTCGTTGGGGTCGTGGCGGGACGGACGGGGGCCGGAGCTGCCGTCAGCCGTGGGCACGGGGGTGGGCGAGGACGCCGCCACGGGCGGGCCTTCCTGCAGCACGGCAGGCCGTCCCACGCCACCACCGGTGGGGTCAAACGCCATCCAGCCGTACCCAGGGAAGTAGACCTCCACCCAGGCGTGCGCATCGCGGTTGGTCACGGTAACGGTGGCCCCGTTGCGGGTCCCCGGCAGGAAGCCCTGGACGAGACGCGTGGGGATGGGATGTCCCGGGATGGCCGCGCGCAGCAGGATCGCCATCGTGGAGGCGTAGTGAAGGCAGTAGCCGGTCCGCGTCCGCGCAAAGCACTCAACGGCGCTGGACGAGTCGCAGGCGACGCCCCGGATGTCGGTGTTGTAGGTGAAGCCCGGGCCCTGCAGGACGCGCTGCATCGTGTCGGCCAGGTCGTACGGATTGCGCGACGGCGACAGCTTCAGCATCTTCGCAAGCAGCTCCGTTGCGTCGGGCCCGATCGCTCCCTCGGGCACCGCCGTGTACCGCACAACGATGTCCGACGGATACGCTGTAGACGCCGCCCGCAGCTGGTTCGCCGTGATGGCGGCCGGACCCTCAAGCACCGGCGTGTTGGCGGTGACGTCGTACGCCCCATCGCCGTTGAGGTCCACGCCAGCAACCCAGGCGCCGGCCCCGCTGACCTGCACATTGGCATCGCGGTTGACCTGCACGGGCACACCCGGCGAGAGCAGCTTGGTGTCGTGGAACGTGTCCGGCGACACGTTGACGCGGTAGAGCGTGTACGGCCCGCCCTGCGCGGGCGCCTCGCCGGTATCCGCCATCAGGGGCAGACCCGACGCCACACCGATGCTGCGCAGGTCGCTCTGCTGCCAGCCGCCCAGGGCAAACGTGTCGTACGTGGCGGCACGCCACTTGAACGCTGGCATGTCCGCGGGCACCGTGGCCCGGAACGCCACGCCGGGATCGCTGAACCACTGACCGGCAATCCGCGCGGACGAGCCAAACGCCACGCCGCCCCCGCCCTTGAGATCGCCGCCCACGGGGAAGAACCGGCCCAGCGCCTCGCCGATCTGCACCAGCTGCGTGTCGAGCCCGCTCCACAGCCTGGCCAAGGGCGCCGATGCTGCGCGCGACGTCAGCAGCAGCGCGCCCGCCATCGCCACCACGATGAAGATCGCCCCGCCGCGCAGGTACATCGCGGTCATCGACGACGGATCGCCAATCCGCCGCCGCGCCCACGTACCGCGCTCGTCAAACGCGTGCATCTGCACCAGCAGCAGCAGCGAGGCGGCGGCGTACATCACCAGCCAGCCCAGCTGGTCGCGCCGGGTGAGCGCCATGTTCGCCAGCAGCACGAGCCCCACCACGAGCACCGCCGACAGCGGCCGCCGATGCCCGAAGACGGCAAACGCGCCGAACTGCAGCGTGCCCCAGCAGACCCCGCCGAGGACCAGGATGTAGTGCACTTCCTGCGTGGTGAACTGGCGGCCGCGGATGGCGAGATCCAGATACGCCTCCACCGTGCCGTTGGCCGTGATGGTGAACGCGTGCGCTGCCGTGGCACCCGGCTCCATGGCCCAGCCCGCGATGATGGGCAGCAGCAGCCCCGCGAGCAGCGCGCCGATGATGTGCGTCCGCCAGCGACCCCAGCCAAGCTTTGGTCCGAGGAAGCCGATGAGGGCGCCAGCGGCGGCGCACCACACCAGGCTGTCCGTGAGGGCGCCGTGGCCGTTGACCCACGCCGGCTCGTCCATCGCGGAGCCGAGCACGAACGCAAGCATGGCGATCAGGACGATGGGCAGCCAGCCTTCGGACGGGCGGGCAAAGCGGCGGCGCTCCGCATGGTCAAACCGCGCGGTTCCATCCAGGCTTACCACGTCAGCCGCGCTCATCGGACCAGCACCTCGCCCAGCGGCCGGCCGGGGCCAACCACCCATGTCGGCAGTTCGTACTCGGCCAGGGCATGGCGCAGCGCACGGCCACGCTGGCGTAGGTCCTCGCCAACCTCGTCGTCCGCATCGGCGGACCCTGACGTGTCAAACGCCGCTGCCTCCAGCAGCACCACCACCACACCGATCCCCCGGCTCCGCAGGATCCCCAGCGGCCGCACAAACGCCGGGTCCAGCGTGGGCGTGATCACCACGGCGGTCATCCCCCGCCGCAGCCGCCCAAGCCCCTCCACAAGCGTCTCGTCCAGCGTGGCGCGGCCATCGGCCTCCACCGCGGCCAGCAGCTGCAGGATCTTCAGCCGCTGTCTGGGTCCGCGATCGGGCTGCACGAGCGCCGTCCGCCGCGCGTTCGCCGTCAGGCCCACGGCGCGGTTCTCGGTCAGTGCCTTGTCCGCAATAGAGGCCGCCACGCGCACGCCCACCTCGGTGGTGGAGTCGTCGCCTTCGCCAAGCTCCAGCTCCTCGTCAAGGTCAAGGAAGATCCAGACGTCCGTGGTCTGCTCAAGGTCAAACTCCTTGACCTGGATCTCGCCGAGACGCGCCGTGGTGGGCCAGTGGATGCGGTTCATCGAGTCGCCAGGCGCATAGGGCCGCACGGACATCGCCAGCGGCGTGGTCTGCAGCGTGCGCTCCGGGGCGGCATGCGAGCCCTCGATGGACGCCGGTGGCAGCCGCCAGCGCGGCAGCGGGTCAATCTTGGGGTAGACCACCACGGTGATCCCGTGGCCAACGCCAGCCGATGCCTCAAAGAACCCAAACGGGTCCCCGGTCCGCACCTGCAGCGGGTCAACGCGGAAGTGGCCGCGCCGCACGAGCTGTGCCCGGACCATCCACGAGCGCTCGCTTCGGCCGCCTAGCGCCACGGCCCGGCCCGGCAGCCCGCCGGGGAGCGACGTGGGGTTGTGGACCTCCAGCCAGGGCTTTGGCAGCCGCCCGGTGTTGCGCACGGTGTACGTCACGCGCAGCCGGTCCCCCACATGGCCCGTCACCTGGCTCACGGCGTAGCCCGCCTCAAGGTCCGCCAGCCCAAGCCTGGTCATCACGAAGCTGCCGCCCACCACCAGCAGGCCGAGGTAGACGACAAAGAACAGGAACGGATAGCCGGTCGAAAACGCCGCCACGATCAAGACGGCGGCGAGGACGAGGAGCTGGAGGCGCCGAAGCATCAGGCGGCCTTCGTCAACGTTGGCGTCAGCGGTTCCGGGGGCCTGCCGTCAGCCGGCCGCGGCGCCCGGCCTGACCTCGCGCGGACCACCCGCCCCACGGCGCGGCGTCTCGATGGGCGTGGCGTCCAGGAGCTCGCGCACCACGTGCCCCGCGGAGATGTCGTGGATGGTGCTGCTGGTCCGGATGATCACCCGGTGGGCCAGCGCGGGCTCGGCAATCGCCTTCACGTCGTCCGGGATCACGTAGTCCCGGCCCTGCAGCCCGGCCAGCGCCTGCGATGCGCGGTACAGGGCCAGCGAGCCGCGCGGGCTGGCGCCCAGGTACACGTCCGGGTGCGTCCGTGTGGACGACGCCAGACGCACCATGTAGTCCGACACCGCCGGATCCACGTGGATCTCGCGCACGGCCGCCTGGAGCTCGCGCAGCTCCGCAGCGGAGCAGACCACCTCAAGCGATTCGAGCGGGTGGACCGTCCGCTGCTCCTCGATGATCCGCAGCTCGTCCTCGTGGGCTGGGTAGCCAAGCCGGATGCGCAGCATGAAGCGGTCCAGCTGCGCCTCGGGCAGCGCAAACGTGCCCTCGTACTCGATGGGGTTCTGCGTGGCGATCACCAGGAACGGGTCCGGCATCGGGTGCGTGATGCCGTCAATCGTGGACTGGTGCTCTTCCATGCACTCGAGCAGGCTCGACTGCGTCTTGGGCGTCGCTCGGTTGATCTCGTCCGCCAGGACCACCTGGGCCATGATGGGCCCGGGCCGGAACTCGAACTCCTGCGTCTTCTGGTTGTAGATGGACAGCCCGGTCACATCCGACGGCAGCAGGTCCGGCGTGAACTGGATGCGCCGAAACGAGCAGCCAAGGCTCTTTGCGATGGACTTGGCCAGCACGGTCTTGCCGGTGCCGGGCACGTCCTCAATCAGCAGGTGGCCGCGACACAGCAGCGCGACAAGGGCCAGCTGGACCTCGTGGTGCTTGCCGACAATGACGCGCTCGACGTTGGCGAGGACGCGGTCCCCGACGAAGGAGATGCTGCTCATTTGACTCCCGTCTCGTGAGTGCCGCCTCCGGGGGCGACGTTGAAGGTGTTGCCTGAGTGTACGGCTGGAGCGCGGATATGGTTCTCAGCGAGCATGCCGCGCCCGTCGGCCATCAGCCGCGATCAGCCGCGCAACACCGTGCTGCCACCAGCCCAGAGCACCATGAGGGCGCCGATGACGCCCATCACGCCCAGAAACGCCTCCCCGCTGGCAAATGACGCGACGCCCACGCCCGCGAACATCAGTGCCATGAGCAGCGCGATGACGGCCATGCCGGCGCGCTCGAGCATGGGTCGGGGCCGCGGGGGTGCGGGTGTCTCGGCGGGCGCGGGCGCCTCGGCGTCGGCGTCGGCGGGCGGTTCCGGTTGGTCAGTCATGGCGCCAGCGTACCGCGCTGCGCGACCGACCCTGTTCCGGCTCGATCCGCCCCTCGTCGAGCCCGACGGACGCGAAGCGCGCGCCAGCAGCACGCAGAACCAAGCGGGCCAACTCCACAGCATCCCCCGGTGTCGTCGTGGATGACCTTGTCGCCTTCGTCGGGATAGCGTCCCGAGGTCTCGAGGTCTGCCAGCTATGCCAGTTCGGCCGTGGTCACCCGCTGCGTGAAGCCCGGCGGCAGCTGGGCTGCCACGGCCGTGAGGTCGTGCGTCATCTCGAACGGCGCAGCGTCCAAGAGGATCACTGCCTTCAGCACCTTCCCGGCCGCCTGCTTTGCCAGGTAGCCGACATTCCGGTTGGGCGTCGCGGTAGCCAGCAGCGCCAGAGCGCTCTCGAAATCGCCGCGAGCAAACGCCAGCCAGCGGGCGGCTTCGGTCTGGAAGGCAGCCGACGGGTGACTCCGCAGGCCGGCAGCAACTCAACCACGAGCAAGCACTCGCCCGCGGTCAGCCGGTCCCCGACCGCGAGCATCGCCTCGTCCATGACGGTCCAGTTGACGCGGCTGCCATTGCCGCCGCACAGGCCCGTGGACCGCAGCGCGCCCCGCCGCAGCTCCAGCCGGCTGTGGGGACGCGACACGTTGGCGTCGGCCAGCGAGATGGCGCTCTCGGTGGCGCGGCCAATGATCACGGACGCAGTCCCCGCGTCCACCAGCGCGTCGCGGCCGAGACGGACCGTCACGTGTACCACGGCGATCTCGGGGTTTGCACAGGCGCAGCCGGTAGCGCCACGGCACGCAGACGGCCTCGCCGCGGCCAACGCGCGCCACCTCCATCAAGCGCTCGATGCGCCGCTCCACCTCGACGGCCTTCACGCGGGAGCGGAACAGGCGTGCCCTCGTCCGCTCAAACACCCGCTCGAGGAGGCGTTCCAGATCCGCGACGTCTGCCATTGCGGGACACCGCACCAGAGCGCGCTCCCGGCAACGTCAGGCCGCGGCTACGCGGGCTCCACCCAGCCGCTGTACTCCGCCACCAGCCGGAAGCCGATGCGCTCGTACACTGCGCGGCCCATCGCGCTTGACTGCAGGATCGCCACGGTGGCGCCGGCTGCCACGCCGTCCGCGATCACGCGACGCGTGATGGCCTCGCCGTAGCCCCGACGCCGGGCAGCCTCCACGGTGGCGATGTTGTAGACGCCGATAGTGGGGCCGCTGCGTATGCCAAGCCCCGCAACCACCGGAGCGCCATCGAGATAGCCCGTGTAGAGCGCGACATCGGGCTGCAGCCAGGCCTCGGGACCCAGCACAAGGCGCACCATGTCCTCGGGCATGCCAAAGCCCTCAGCCGCAACCATTGCATGATCAGTCACCACGGCGGCATCGGTTGCGCGGACGATCTCCAGTCCCGCCGGGAGATGTCTCGGCCCCCTCACGGGGAGTGCGGCATCGGCCAGCGCCATCGCCGGCATCCAAGACTCGCTGGTTGCGCACACCAGTCCAAGGCGGGCGGCCATGGCCGCGGCGCGGTCGTCGTCCCCAACCCGCAGGTTCACCACCCACGGCGCAGATCGCGAGCGCGCCAGGTCCACTGCCGCCGCGAGGGCGGCCTCGGTGGCAGTTTCGTCCTCCACCAGGATCTGGTTGAACAGCCGCACACCCATGCCGGTGAGCAGTGCTGCCACACCGCCCTGCCGATGCACAATCCCGCCCGGCACGCGCGAGGCGATCGTCTCGTAGGCGGCGATCAGGTTCTCGTGCTCCAGGGCGGAAAGGTCTTCGCGCTCAGCGGTCATCACACATTGCCCTCAGCGGAGATGGAAGACATGCGTCCAGGTGCCGTCGCCATTGTGGGTTGAGTCGCACCAGCCCGTGGCGCCCGCGTACGCGCCGGACCCGCCGATGACCGCCCGGCTCACCGTGGTGGCGGGCTTCAGCACCGAGTTGGCGCCCGGATACACCGCCACGCCCTCAAGGATCAACTGGTCTGCCGCGTTGCCAAACGTGAAGGTGATGCGCGTGTCGCGGTACTCGTCGGTGGAGCCCGCGACCATTCCGGTGGTGGTCATCACCGCGTCCATTTGCACGGATGCGTTGTTGGGACCAGGCGCGCTGAAGCTGAAGAAGCGCATGTCCCCTGCCGACGGCCCGGGATCGCCCAGGTCAACGTAGACCGGCGTTGGCGTTGCCGGGTGGCTGAGCGTGAGGGTCCTCTCTCCGTTGGAACAGCCAGCAACGCTGGCGGCGACGATCACGATGGCCGCGGCGGCCAGGATGGGGCGGCGCATCGGAAGTGCCTAGTCTCGGATCGAGCAGGTCGGGATCAATGAATGTGGAAGACGTGCGTCCAGGTGCCGTCCGCGTTGTGCGTGGAGTCGCACCAGCCCGTGGCACCCGCGTATGCACCGGAACCGCCGATGACCGATCGGCTCACGGTGGTGGCTGGCTTCAGCACCGAGTTGGCACCCGGGTACGTGGCAACGCCTTCAACGATCAGCTCATCTGCCGGGTTGGCAAACGTGAAGACGAGGTGCGTGTCGCGGTACTCATCCGTGGTGCCGGTCACCAGACCCGTGGTGGTCATGATCACGTCCGACCGGACCTTCTGGCCATCCGACGACGTCGCGTCATAGCTCCACAGGCGCACATCGCCCGCGGAGGGGCCGGTGTCACCAAGGTCAAGGTAGACGGGCGTGGGCGCGGCGCCATGGTTGACCGTGACGGTGCGCTCGCTGCTGGAGCACGCGCCAAGCGCGGTCACAAGGATGACAAGGGTTGTGGCGGTCAGTGCGAGGCGGCGCATGGATGGCTCCATCAGGGCGTGAGGGTTGGGCAGCGGGCGCGAATAGTACAGGCGCAGGACTCAGGGCGATGTCAGACGAGGGCGCGCTCTGACGACAGACCACGCGGCTCCCAGCAGGAGGATCGTAAACCCAATCGAGAGCCAGGCCAGCAGCGCAAACACCGCCACGAAGGCGCCGTAAAGCGCGGCCGCCCCGACCAGGCGCGGAGCCACAAGGCCAAACAACGATGTGAACGCGGCCATCGCGAGACCGGCCACCAGCGCCGGCAGACGCAGCGCGCCCACCGGGATCCGCGTGGCGGGCAGGTACCGGTAGACCACACCCGCCGACAGCGGGAACAGCAGCAGGGCAAGCACCGGTGACGCGGCGTCCAGCAGCCACACGGCA
>CAIXZV010000637.1 GCA_903924005.1 uncultured Chloroflexota bacterium
CCGGGACGTCGCCATACGGCTGCTGCGCACGCACCCACTCCGCGGGGCCGATGCATTCCAGCTCGCCGCGGCCATCGTTGCGGCGGATGGAGAGCCACGATCACTGCCGTTTGTGACATTGGACGCCCGTCTGGCGCTTGCCGCGTCGCGCGAGGGCTTCCCGGTTCTGGAGCCCGTCTGACCGACGGTCGCCCAGTCGAGGCGGCATCCGGTAGAATGCGCGACGGTCGCTGGCGCGTGGCCTAACGGTATGGCACCTGATTCTGGATCAGGGGGTTCTAGGTTCGAATCCTAGCGCGCCAGCCAACTCCCCTAGGGGTGTGTGGTGCACCGCCGCGCTGCGTCTCCTCCCCATTGCGTTGACGGAGGCGCCGGCTGTGACCAGCGAACCAACTCCCGCCCCCGCGCGGAGTGACTTCATCCGCGACATCGTTGCCGCAGACGTGCGCGCCGGCCGCGCCAAGACGGTGGTCACGCGGTTCCCGCCGGAGCCCAACGGCTACCTCCACATCGGCCACGCCAAGTCCATCTGCCTCAACTTCGGCATCGCTGCCGAGTTTGGCGGCCGCTGCCACCTCCGCTTTGACGACACCAACCCCGTCAAGGAGGAGCAGGAGTACATCGACGCCATCGAGGCGGATGTGCGCTGGCTTGGCTTTGACTGGGGCGAGCACCTCTACTACGCGTCGGACTATTTCGAGCAGCTCTTCGCCTGGGCCGTCACGCTCATCGAGCGCGGGCTCGCCTATGTGGACGACCTTTCCGCCGACGAGATCCGCGAGTACCGGGGCACCCTCACGGAGCCCGGGCGCAACTCGCCCTGGCGCGAGCGACCCACGGACGAGAGCCTTGACCTCTTCGCCCGCATGCGCGCCGGCGAGTTCCCCAACGGCGCCCGCGTGGTCCGCGCCCGCATCGACATGGCCGCGCCCAACATCAACCTGCGCGACCCAGTCATCTACCGCATCGTGCACGCCACGCACCCTCGGACGGGCGACGCCTGGTGCGTCTACCCCACGTATGACTTTGCGCACGGCCAGTCGGACGCGATTGAGGGGATCACCCACTCCATCTGCACGCTGGAGTTCGAGGTCCATCGGCCGCTGTACGACTGGCTGATCGAGAACCTGCCGGTGCCGTCCACGCCACGCCAGTACGAGTTCGCGAGGCTCAACCTCACGCACACTGTGCTGAGCAAGCGCGTGCTGCTGCGCCTCGTCAACGAGGGCCATGTCCGCGGCTGGGACGATCCGCGCATGCCCACCATCTCCGGCGCCCGGCGGCGCGGCTTCCCGGCCGAGGGCCTGCGGGACTTCGCCGCGATGATCGGCGTGGCCAAGGCGGATGCGGTTGTGGAGTTTGGCCAGCTGGAGTACGCGGTCCGCGGCGTGCTCAATCGGACATCGCAGCGCCGCTTTGGCGTGCTGGACCCGGTGAAGGTGGTCATCGAGAACTACCCCGTGGGGCAGACCGAGATGATGACCGTCGTGAACAACCCGGAGGACCCGTCCGCCGGCACCCGTGAAGTGGCGTTTGGGCGAGAGCTCTGGATTGAGCGCGAGGACTTCATGGAGGAGCCTGCGCCCAAGTTCTTCCGCCTCTCGCCAGGACGCGAGGTCCGGCTGCGCAACGCGTTCTTCATCACCTGCACGGGTGTCGTGAAGGATGCCGACGGGCGCATCGTGGAGCTGCGGGCAACCTACGACCCGGCCACGCGCGGCGGTGACTCGCCCGATGGGCGCCGGCCCAAGGCCACGCTCCACTGGCTCTCGGCGGCGCACGCCGTCCCGGCCGAGATCCGCCTGTACGACCACCTGTTCACGGACCCGTTCCCGGGCTCCGACGGGCGGGACCTGTTCGAATCGATCAATCCGGCGTCTGAAACGATCCTGACAGGTGCGCTGGTGGAGCCGGCCCTCGCCGGGCTGTCCGCGGGCGAGACCGTGCAGTTTGAGCGGCTGGGCTACTTCTGCGCCGACCGCGACGGTAGGCCCGAGCATCCCGTGTTCAATCGGACCATGACCCTCAAGGACACCTGGGCCAAGGTGCAGGCGAAGGGCTGAGCCCGCGGCAGTCGCCCGTGGCGCCCGGCGCATGTCGACCAGCGGGCCCTATCTGTCCAGCACCTCGCGGACCTTGGCCAGGAGATCGGCCCGCGTGAAGGGCTTGCCGATGAAGGCCGGCGACGGCTGCATCAGCCCATGCTTGGCAATTGCGTTGTCCGTGTAGCCGGACATGAACAGGACCCGCGTGTCTGGCCGCAGCTCGGCAAGCCTGCCCGCGAGCTGGGGCCCGCTGACCATCGGCATCACGACGTCGGTCAGCAGCAGATCAATCCGCGCTGACTGCCCCTCGCACATGGCCAATGCGCTGTCAGCGCCCGACGCCGTCATGACCGTGTAGCCCGCTACCCGGAGGATGCGTGCGCAGAAGTTGCGCACGGCATCCTCGTCCTCCACCAAGAGGATCGTCTCGGTCCCGGTGGTCACCGACGACGGCACCGGCCGCCCGGCCGCCGGTGCACCCGTACTGGTCTCGCAGGGAAGGTAGAACTTGAACGTTGTCCCCTGGCCTGGCTCGCTGTCCAGGGTGACTTCACCTCCGCTCTGGCGGATGATGCCGTAGACAGACGACAACCCGAGACCCGTGCCCCTGCCTTTTGGCTTGGTGGTGAAGAACGGCTCAAACACCCGGTCGCGCGTGGCCGCGTCCATCCCAGAACCAGTGTCCGAGATCGCAAGCATGACGTGCGGCCCGGGTGCGACGCTCATGATCCGGCCACCGAGCTCCGCCTCGAGATCCACGTTGGCGGTCTCAATCGTGAGGGTGCCGCCTGTTGGCATCGCGTCTCGAGCATTGACCGCGACATTGAGGATGACCTGCTCAACCTGCGCCGGATCGGCGAGCACGAACCCCAGGTCCGGGGCGAGGTGCTCCACAATCTCGATGTCTTCCCCGATGATCCGCCGCAGCATGGCTCCGACGGACTTCGCTGACACGTTGAGGTTGAGGAGGACAGGCTGCAGGATCTGCTTGCGGCTAAAGGCCAGCAGTTGACCCGTCAGCTCCGCCGCACGATGTGCCGCCTGTTCAACTTGCTGTAGGTCCTCGCGCATCGCGTCGGTCTCGGGCACCCGGTCAAGCGTGATCGAGGTGTAGCCGATGATCACCGAGAGCAAGTTGTTGAAGTCGTGGGCAATCCCGCCGGCGAGCGCGCCGATAGCCTCGAGCGACTGCGCCGCACGCAGTTGCGCCTCTGCCTCATCCCGTCGGTCATCGGCGCGGTTGCGCTCCTCGATTTCCGCTGTCAGCGCTTGCGTGCGGGAGGCAACCCGCAACTCGAGTTCCTCGTTGATCCGCCGCATCTCCTCATGGGCGCGCGCCAGCTCGGCGTTCTGGCGGATCGTGTAGTCGTAGCTGGAAACCAGCAGGTCCAGCATCTGCATGCGGTCGGCCGTGATGCGGAAGTGGTGCCCGCTGTACTCCAGGTTGATCGCCTGGGCCATCGGGCCTCGCGAGCGGCCGACATGGCCCGCAAACAGGCTGCGCACGCGGACGGAGAGGTGCTCCTCGCTGATGGGCTTGCGGATGAAGTTCGTCGCGCCGGACTCAAGCGCATCGATCGCGTCCTGCGGATCGGACATCGCTGTCAGCAGCACAACCGGGAGGTCGTGCAGTACCGCGTCCGCCCGGATCGCTCGACACAGGGCGTACCCGTCCATCACCGGCATGACCACGTCCGAGACCAGCATGTCGATGCCGCCTGCCCGCGCCATCGCAAGCGCTGACTCGCCGTCTGCAGCCGCAACCACGTCGCAGCCAACGTCCTCAAGCGCGAAGCGGAGCCGTGCAAGCTCCGTCGGGCTGTCCTCGACCACGAGGACGCAGATGCCGGCCGCGGGCTTGGTTGGCGCGTACGGCAGCACCTGGAGCCCGGTGTCGAAGGTGGAGAGCAGAACGTCAAGGAACTGGAGGCGCTCTTGGCTCAGGTAGTGGTCCACACCCCGAAGGCGAACGGTGACCCCGGCGTCAAGCGCTGTGCTGTTCCTGCGCTGCTCTGCCGTCGCCAGCACGCTGGCCACGCGGGCAAGGAGGTCCTCGTCTTCGAACGGCTTGCGCACAAAGTTGTCTGCGCCCGCCTCAAGGCCCCGCAGCACATCGAGCGGGTCTGACAGCGCTGTGAGCAGGATGACCGGCACGTCGCGGAACCGTTCGTCAAGCCGCATCGCCGAACACAGCCCGTATCCCCCCAATTCGGGCATCACGATGTCCGAGATGACGAGGTCCACCGGCTGCA
>CAIXZV010000638.1 GCA_903924005.1 uncultured Chloroflexota bacterium
CACCGTGGACCCGACGCTGGCGTTCACCGTGAGCCCGGCGCTGCTCTTCTCCGACACCATCGGCAACGCCTTCACGGGCGCCCTCTCTCGCGCTGCCGGCACCGCCGTGGGCAGCTACCTCATCAGCCAGGGCACCCTGGCCGCGGCGAACTACGTGATCACGTTCTCGGCAGCTCCCGTGAACTTGGCGATCACCGCCGCGCCCATCACCGTCACGCCCACGTCTGGCCAGACCAAGGTCTACGGCTCCGCGGACCCTGCGCTCGCCTTCACGGTGAGCCCGGCGCTCGTCAACGGCGACACCAACACGTCGGCCTTCGGGTCCACGGCACTCACGCGCGCCACGGGCGAAAGCGTGGGGAACTACCTGATCAGCCGAGGCACCCTCGCGTCGGGCAACTACACGATCACCTTCTCGGCCAGTCCCGTGAACTTGGCCATCACCAAGGCCACGCTGAACGTTGACGCGACGGCCGCCGGCAAGACGTACGGAAGCGCCGACCCGGCGCTGGGCGCCACGCTGAGCGGCTTCGTGAACGGCGATGGCAGCGGGACAAGCTCCATCACGGGAGCTGCGGTCTGCACGCGGTCGGCCGGCCAGACGGTGGGCCAATCGCCGTACACGATCTCGTGCACGACGGGCAACCTCGCGGCGCCGAACTACCTGTTTGCCGCGGGCGCGACATCGCTGTTCACCATCAGCCCGCTCGATGTGACGGTCACGCCGGACGCGCTGTCCAAGTTCTATGGCGACGCCGATCCAACCCTGACGTACACCCACACCACGCTGGGCCTGACCGACACGAACTCGGTGTTCACCGGGTCCCTGACCCGGGCAGCCGGGGAGGATGCGGGCGCCTACGCCACCGATCTGGGCACGCTCACCGCCAACGCCAACTACAACGTGCTGCTGGCGGCCACGGGGGTGGACTTCACGATTGCACCAGTGATTGTCACGATCACACCGGATCTAGGGCTGGGGATGGTCTGGGGCGATCCCACGCCGACGCTGACCTACACGTATGCGCCCAACCCGCTGCCGATGCCCGTTGGGGCAACCCCCGCCGTGTTCACCGGCTACCTCGGGTCGCTCAACGGCGTCGGCGTCCACCCGATCACGCTCGGATCGCTGTCGCTTGGCACGAACTACGCGCTCGTGATCAACCCGATACCGGTGAACCTCACGGTCACCAAGGGCACCCTGACCGTGACCGCCACGGACGTCACGCGCGAATACGGCATGCCCACCGTGTTTGATTACACCTTGAGCGGGTTGGCACCCGGCGACAGCATCGCTTCCGTCGCGATGACCTCCGCCGGCTCTGGCGCAACCTCGGCACCGGGCTCCTACCCGATAACGATCAACGGCATCACCGCGGGCGTCGGCACGGACCTTGCAACCAACTACACGGTGCAGCCCTTCGTGGGCGGGACGCTCACGATCAACAAGGGCACGACCGTGGCGGCAGTTGCGTTCGCGGCGGCTAACCACGCGTCCGTCCCGTACACCGGCACGGCCTACGTGGTGACCACCGCAAACGTCACAGGCCCAGGCGGGCTCAGCCAGGCGCTCACGCCGGTGTACACGGGCGAGTGCCTCGTGCCCACGAGCGCTCCGGGAGCAGCGGCATGCACGGCCACCGTGTCGTACCCGGGCAACGCGAACTACAACCCAAGCTCCGCGTCTGCCGACCTGACGATCCTGCCGTCCACCGTGCCCGTGCCGGTCCCGCCCACGCCCGGCATCACGCCGCTTGCGCTGTACATGACCAGCCTGAGCTTCCCGCTCACCTTCGCAACCGGCGGCGGCACCTACCCGGCTCGTTCCTTTGACCTGCGTTACCGACGTGCCGCGTACAACGGCACCTTCCAGACCGTGGCCACGGAGATTGACGGGATTTCCGCGTCAAGCTTCCAGTTCACGGGTCTCGCGGGCTCCACGTACTGCTTCTCAGTTCGCTCGTATGATCCGTACCGCCGCACGACCGGCGCCTGGACCGCGGAAACGTGTACGGCGGTGCCGATTGATGACCGAGGCCTGACCAAGAGCTCCGGTTGGCTGGCGAAGGCCGACGCCACCCCGTCGCGGTACTTCAACACAACCTACGCCTACACCACGACGCTCAACAAGTACGTCACCCGGACGCTCGTCCAGGCTCGCCGCATCGCGATCGTCGCCACCACGTGCAGCACCTGCGGCACCATCAAGGTGTACTGGAACGCCAAGCTCATCAAGACCGTGAGCCTCAAGACCACCGCGACCGTGTACCACAAGGTCATCCTGGTGGCGACGTTCACCTCGGTCCAGAAGGGCACGCTGAAGCTTGTCGTTGCCACCTCGGGCAAGAAGATCTACCTCGACGGCGTGGCGATCAGGCGGGTCTAGCCGGAGAGCGCGAGGCCTCGCGGCGCCCGCTTGCCCCACGGCTCTTGCCCGATGGCGATCCCTCAGGTGGGTCAACTGTGGCCTGGTGGACGCAGATCGCGGGGTCACCATCCTCCTGACGCGCGCGGGGCCCGTGTGCGTGCGGACACAGCAACGCCGCGCTGGGGCACCTGGCCCGCGACGCGGCGTTGTTGAGCGAGTGGGGCGGGAATGGCTGGTGGCCAACGCCGCCAGCGAGTGGATCAGGAGGCCGGCGCGGTGATCGGGTCGGCCGTGCCGGGCCGCAATGTCGTAGTGGAGATTGAGGTCTTGCCGGCAGTGGTCACGCTGTAGCTGAACCTGACGGCGGATGAGCCGATGGTGACGGTGACCGTGATCGGGTCACCCGTGAGCCCCAGCGCCGCAGCCGGGTAGATAGCCGCAAGGACGGCCCCAACACCAACGCCGTCACCGGAGACACTTGTTGGTGCCCCCAGGACGTCCACAGGCGATGCAGGCGCCGTGTTGGCGTCGATGAGGACCCATGCGAGACCAGACTCCCGGGCCCAGGCCTTTGGCGGGATCCGGACGTAGTCAACGGTGCGGCTGCCCGTGGTGACCGAGACCGTGGACGCATTGCCGACGGAGCGGCCGGTGGCGCTCACGACAACCGTGCCGTCAACGGTGACGCTGGTGCCAAACGCACTGGCGTCACGAAGGGGGGCGAGGGCCGTGGCCAGGACGCCGGCGGCACCAGAGGCGTCCGGCGTCATTCCGGCGCTGCCTGAGGCTGCGGGCACAACCGTGGGCGCTTGGTTGGACGAGGGGAGGGCAGCCGCGGGGCTGCAGGCTGTGACAACGGCAAGCAACAGGATGACCCCGCCGAGGCGGGGCCATCCGAAGTGCGCGAGCCGTCCGGAGACGGTGGTCAAGGGCGCTTGCCGTGCTTAGAGCCGCCGAAGAGGCCGCCCTGCTTGGTCTGGTCGTGGTTGCCGTGGAGCCCGGGCTGGTTGGCGCCGGGCTGGACCGTGGTGTTCACGATGGGATCCGGGACTGCCGCATGACCGCAGCCGAAGCGCTGGAACCGCACCTTGACGGTGTAGTTGCCTGCAACCTGCTCGTCCTGGTGGATCGAGACATTCACGAACGCGTGCGTGCCGTCGAAGCTTGCCAGAAAGCCCTTGCCGAAGTCATGGGTGGTGACCGTGCCGCCGGTGGCGGAGACGTAGGTCAGGGTGCCGTCAGCGTTCACGGTGTACGTGATCCCGATGGCGGTGCCGTCGCAGGTCTTGCCGGACCAGGTGTGGTTGCCCGCCAGCTCGGCGATCGTGCCGGTCAGGATCTGGCGGTCCCGCGCGGTGAGCGTGAGCTTGAGGCTGGCGTGCGGCTTGTCGCCGGTCACGACCCTCACGGTGATGCTGAGGGTCTTGGTGTAGCCGTCCTTGGTGAAGGACACGGCTGCAACCGCAACCTGATCGCCGTTCTGGTCGTGGGACTCGAAGTGCTTCGCATGGAGCGCCTCAGGCGTTCCGATGACAGACGTCACACCCGTTGCCGGGGTGACGGTGCCGATCGTCACTGTCGGAGCGCCGGCGTTGTTGCCCACGGTGTAGGCGACAGACGACTTCTCGCCCGTGGCGAACAGGTCTGCCGACCAGGTGCCGGGGCCCACAAGGGCGTCAAGGGTGGCAGCCGTGGCGCCGATTGAGAGCGAGGCGCCATGCGCCTTGATCTTGACCTGCGTGCCGCCGGCCGTGCTGTCAAATGTGACCGCGTGGCCGTTGAGCTTGGATGCCGTGTAGTCCCCAACCGGGTCAAGGTTGACCTGGCTGAGGTTGCCGTTGGCGTCAAGGGTGACCTGGACGGTCAGGGACGATCCAAGCAGCGGGAGGGTGGCGGTCATTCCGCCGGTCTGGGCGATTGCGTCAGTCGTCGATGCGAATGCGGCGACGGGGACGGCCAAGACAGCTGCCATCGCCAGCGCGGCAGCGATGCCTGCGCGGCGGTTGGGTAGCGCTCGAGTCTGCAACCGGTACTCCTTTCAAATGCCGTTTCTCCCCGCACGCGGCGGGTGCGGCCGGGACTGGCCGAGCGACGTTGTCACCCTAACCGAGTCCCTGTTAATTGGTACGGCACCATCGGCCTAGTGGAGGCGTGGAGATGGTCCCTGTTCGTTGCTTTGAGGCATCGGGCCCCCAGAAGGTTTCACGAACACCGCCCACGGGGTTGATCCGGCGGGCGCAGTTTGACACTCTCCCCGGCGCCCCACAGAATCGCTGCACATCCCATGACGAACACACCCCCCCAACCCCGCCTTGGCGCAGCGGCGCGCCCAACCGTCGCCGTCGTGCTGGCCGCAGGGCTTGGCACGCGCATGCGCTCGCGCGTGCCCAAAGTGCTGCACGAGCTGTGCGGCCGCCCGATGATTGACTACGTGCTTGACGCGGCTATTGCCGCCAGCGGCTCGCGACCGCTTGTCGTCTACTCGCCAGCCACGGACGCTGTGCGCAGCCACGTTGCCGAGCGGGCGGACACCGCGCTCCAAGACGTGCCGCGCGGCACCGGTGACGCCCTGCGGGCGGCGCTGGACGCGCTGGCAGACGATGTCGTGGAGGTGCTTGTCCTCTCTGGCGACGTGCCGCTTGTGCAGGCGGACCTGCTTGCGGCGCTCTTGGAGGCCCGTGCGCTGGATCACGCCGCCATCGCCCTGGTGTCGGTGGACGCCATCGATCCCACCGGTCTTGGCCGTGTCGTGCGGACCGAGGGCGGCACCGTGGAGCGGATTGTTGAGGACAAGGACGCCACCGACGATGAGCGCCAGATCACCGAGATCAATGCGGGCCTCTACGCCATCGATGCGGCGTGGCTGCGGCGCCGGATTGGCGCCCTGCGCCCGTCCGCGGCAACCGGAGAGCTGTACCTGACGGATCTGGTTGCCCTTGCGCGCGAAGACGGGCGCCTGATCGCCGCGCTGGACGTGGACGACGACGGCCGTCTCACTGGCATCAACGACCGAGCGCAGTTGGCCCGCGCGGAGTGGGACATGCGCGTGGAGATGAACGACCGCTGGCTGCGGGCGGGCGTGACCATGCAGGACCCGTCCACGGTGTACCTGGAGCACGGCGTCCAACTGGCGGAGGATGTGACGCTGGAGCCAAACGTGATCCTGCGCGGGCGAACCGTCGTGGGCCGCGGGACCCGCATCGGCGCGGGGTCCAGGATCATTGACAGCATCATCGGCGAGGACTGCGCCATCGTCGCGAGCGTCCTCGAATCGTCCACAGTTGAGGACCAAGTCACCGTTGGCCCGTTCTCGCACCTGCGCCCGGGCGCCCATGTCGGCAGACGTTCCGAGGTGGGCAACTACGCGGAGATCAAGAACAGCCGTCTGGGAGAGCATGTCCGCCAGCACCACATGAGCTACCTCGGTGATGCGGAGCTGGGCGACGACACCAACGTGGGCGCTGGGACCATCACAGCCAACTACGACGGGGTGCGCAAGCACCGCACCATCATCGGCAAGGGCGTCTTCCTGGGCGTGGACACGATGCTGCGTGCGCCCGTCACGCTTGGCGACGGCAGCAAGACCGGTGCTGGTGCGGTGGTGACCCGCGATGTGCCTGCAGGCAAGCTTGCGCTTGGGATGCCGGCGCGGATCCGCGAGATCCCCAAGCCGGACGATGTGCCTGCGGGCGTGCCTGCGGGCGATGCGCCAGCGGGCGACTCCGGCGGCCCGGACAGCGCCGCGTGAACCTGCCAATCACGGAGATCCTCTTCCTCGTCATCCTCACGCTGCTTGAGGGTTTCTTCGTTGCGGCCGAGATCGCGCTGGTCTCCATCCGTCGCAGCCGCGTCGAGCAGCTGGTTGACGAGGGCCGGCCCGGCGCCAAACGCGTCCAGCGCCTGCTCAACGATCCAGGCCGCTTTCTTGCCGTCTGCCAACTTGGCCTCACGGTCATCGGCTTCCTCGCATCTGCCTTCGCGGCCGTCAGCCTCAGCAAGCAGCTCGCTGCGCTGCTGGAGTCGTTTGGCATGGGCGCCGGCAGCGCTGACGGCGTCTCGCTGGTCATCGTCACGGTCATCTTGGCGCTGTTCACCATCGTGTTTGCCGAGCTTGTGCCAAAGACGCTTGCGCTGGCCAACTCTGAGAGGTTTGCACTGACGCTTTCGGTCCCGCTGGACCTGATTGGGCGGATGCTCACGCCGGTTGTGGCGCTGCTCACGTCCATCACGCAGGCCATCACCAGACCGCTTGGCGCACGTGTCAGCTCGGACGCCCACATCACGGCGGAGGAGCTGCGGCTGATTGTGGAGCGGGGAGGGGAGCAGGGCATCCTCGAAGCCGAGGAGGAGATCG